>CAZMDT010000196.1:0-6039 GCA_964564965.1 uncultured Planctomycetaceae bacterium
GAGCGAGCCGCTGCCGTTTTTCACGTGTGCGGGCATGGGAAACACGATCCGCCCACAGGGCCACGAAAGGTGCGGGTTTACGCGTGTATACTAAGGACCGGCCGGCCTGATGTCAAGAATCAGGGCCAACGGCCGCGGTTTTTTCCGCCGACCTCGCCGCCCCGCGGCGCCGCCAACCCGCGCCACGCCGCCGGACGCCGTCGGCGGGCCCCGTTCTGCCGCCGCGCCGGGGCCTGCCCGGTGCGCCGGCCGGAGAAGGGACTTCCCGCTTGCCGCGAACAGGATAGAATCATTGCGTGGGTCCGCGCCCCTGGCGGGACCGCAGCGCCGCCGGCGGTGCCGGCGGATGGAGTGAGAACCGTGGCGATTCGGCCGGGACTGGATACCTGCGAGTCCGCCGTCGTGATCGTCGCGCACCCGGACGACGAGATTCTCTGGTGCGGCGGACTGATTCTTCAGAACCCGGACTGGGACTGGACGGTGCTGAGCCTGTGCCGGTCCCGCGACCGCGACCGGCGTCCGAAGTTCCTGTCGGTGTGCGAGCACCTTCAGGCGCAGGGGCTGATCTCGGACCTCGACGACGGCAGCCCGCTGAAGGCGATCGATGCGTCGCGGGAGATCGGGGGGCGGATTCGGCAGCAGGTCGGTGATCGCGAGTGGGACCTGTGCGTCACGCACGGCGAGAACGGCGAGTACGGGCATCTGCGCCATCGCCAGGTCCACGCCGAGGTCCTGCGGCTCGCCGGCGCCGGCGCCCTGCGCTGCGGGGAGCTGTGGAGCTTCGCCTCCGTGTGCGATCCGCAGACGGGCCACTGCATGGCCCGGCGCGACGCGGACCTGCGTATCGCCCTCACCGACGGGCAGCTCGCGGAGAAGCGGCGGATCGTCCACGAGATGTACGGCTACGCGTGGGATTCTTTCGAGGTCAAGGCATGCGTTTCGCCCGAGGGGTTCAGGCGGCACGGCCCCGGGCAAGAAGGAACACGACCATGAAGGCGCTGGTGCTCTATGATTACCCGCCCTCCCCGGCGGGGCTGGCTACGCAAGGCGACCTGCTGTACCGCGGCTTGAAGGAGGTCGGCGTGGACGTCCATCCCGCCCACTTCGAATCGCCCCAGGAGAAGGAGTGGTACTACCGGTGGTTCGAGCCGGACATCGTCGTGGGCATCGGCTACTGGGGGCACACCCCGCACCTGGTGCTGCACCCGCAGCGCTACGGGGTTCAGACGGTGCCGTGGCTGGTGGCCGACGGGTACGTGGCGAACTACCAGGAGGTGCTCAACGCGCTGCCGCTGATCCTGGTGACCTCGCGGTGGGTGAAGGACATCTACACCCGGGACGGCCTGGACGCCTCGAAATTCGCCGTCCTGCCCGTCGGGTGCGATACCGACACCTTCGTCCCGCGCGACCGCAGCGACCCGAAGGTGAAGGCGATCCGCGACGCGCTGGGCGTGGCCGACGATCAGCTCATGCTCCTGACCATCGGCGGGGACGCCGCCTCGAAGGGCGCCCAGGAGGTCATGCAGGCACTGTCCATCATCGACGCCAAGGCCCCCGACTGGAAGTACGTCTGCAAGGTCTGGCCGCAGCCGAGGACAGAGCAGCAGAACCTCCACGACCTCCAGCTCGCCACCCACCTCGGCATCGAGAAGAACGTCGTCTACACCACCAGCCGGATCAGCCGGAACTTCATGCCGTACCTCATGGCCGCGTGCGATATCTACGCCGCCCCGTCGCGCCTGGAGGGCTTCGGCATGCTCCAGGTGGAGGCCAACGCCTGCGGCAAGCCCGTCCTCGGCATCAAGGCGATGGGCATGCTCGACACCATGGTGCACGGCGAGACGGCCTTCCTGGCCGGCGTCGCGCAGGAAATCCGCGCCCGCGAGACCACCGTCGGCATCGACCAGGGCTATCAGGAGGGGCACCGCGTCGTCTTCCGGCGCTCCCGCATCGTGGACTACCGCGCCAGCGTCCACGACATCGCCAACTACCTGATGGACCTGCTCACCGACGCGGACCTGCGAAAACGCATGGGAGAGGCCGGACGCAAACGCGTCGTCGCGAACTTCGACTACCGCGTCGTGGCACGGAAGTTCGTGAACATCGTGCAAGACCGGCTGGGGATCTCCTGACATGGCCCGGCGAGGCGGTGCGATCGCGGCGGCCAAGGATGCCGCCCTCAAGGTCCTCCTGCACAACCTGCACGGGCCCTATCACGGCCTGCCCCGCGCCGCCGGGTGGGGCTACCCCGAGCCCTACACCCGCGACCTGATGATCGCCGGCCTGGCGGCGCTGGTGACCCGGCACCCGAAGCTGATGGCCTCGCTGCGGCGCGTCCTGGAGACGCTGGCGAGCAACCAGAGCGCGCGGGGGCACATCCCCTCGCTCGTCCACGACCGCGAGGACCGCGGCGCCAGCGACACCACGCCGCTGTTCCTGATGATGCTCGCCATGTACCGCCGGGCGGCCGGCGAGGCGGACTTCCTGGAGGAGGCGGCCCGGAAGGGGCTGACCTGGATGGACTACCAGAGCCCCACCGACCGCGTCATGGTCGCCCAGCTGCCCACCACCGACTGGCGCGACGAGCAGTGGGTGGTCGGCTTCGGGCTGTTCGTCAACACGATCGTCTACGGCTACCTGCGCCTGTTCGACAAGCACGCGAAGGCCGGCCGGCTCGCACGCTTCATGCACCGGTTCACCATCACCGGCGGCGCCCAGCACCGCCACGTCCACGAGGGCCTCACCGTCCGCCACAAGCCGTACTACGCCTTCTGGTCCTTCAAGGTCTTCAGCAGCGAGCGGTTCGACCTGCTCGGCAACAGCCTGGCCATTCTCACCGGCGTGGCCCCCGCCTCCCGCGGCGCCGCCATCATCGCCTGGGTCGAGCGCGAGTGCCGCGCCCTGCGCGAGCGGGGCGACCTCCGCGTGGACCTGCCGCCGAACTTCTTCCCGTTCGTCCGCCCGGGCGACCCCGAGTGGTCGCCGCGCTACGAGGAGCACAACCGGCCCGGGATGTACCACAACGGCGGGATCTGGCCGTTCGTGTGCGGGTTCTACGTGGCGGCCATCGTCGCCGTCGGGCGCGTGCGCCTGGCACGGCGGCGGCTGGCGGCGCTGGCCGAACTCGTCCGCCCGGCGAGGAACCCCGACTTGGCCTTCGGATTCAACGAGTACATCCGCGCGCAGGACGGCACCCCCTGCGGACACGACTGGCAGACTTGGTCGGCCGCCATGTTCCTCTACGCCGCCGCCTGCGTCGAGCAGCGCCGCACGCCGTTCTTCGAGGAGATGCGGACCCGCGGCCCGTCGCAGGCGCCGGAGCCCTCCCCGGGCGAGCAGCCCCCCCCGCCCCCCACGGCCCCGGCGCCCCCCATCGGCTGAGCCCGCGCGGGGACATTCGGCTCCGAAGGAGCCTTGGCGTTGCGCCCGCCCGCGGCCGGAAGCTGGGCGCAACGGCGCGCCACACCCCGCACCGGGGCCACCGATGAACACGCGCCCCGCCGGGCGAGGGCGCCCGTCCCCCGAAAGCGGCGGCTGTGGCTCGCTTCGTCCGCTATGATGCCGCCGGCCAACGCCAGCGGCGCCGGCGTGCCAAGGCCGTGAAGGCCTGCATGGTGCCCCGGCCGCAGACGTCCTGGCCGACCTCGCCGTCCAGCTCGCGCACGCGGCGCTGGACCTCCTGGTGCGAATTGCCCGGACAGACCACGTGGGCCGTCAGGTCGGGGCACATCATGTCCAGGTCCTGCACGCCGTCGCCTGCCACCACCACATTCTCGGGTGTCAGTCCCAGCAGTTCAATCGCCGCTCGCAGCACAGCGCCCTTGCCGAGAACGCGGGGGAAGGCGATCAGACGCCGGCCCTCGTCGGCCACCTCCAGGTACAGGCCGTTGCCCTCGGCGTAGGTCGCTCGGACGTGGCTGAAGAACGCCTCGCGGTCCTCCTCAAACGGACACATCTCGAACCAATGCCCATAGAAGTTCAGCCGGTGCTTGTCGAACCGCCCGCAGAGATCGGCCATGAGCGGGAACAGATGCTTCCGCTGGGCCTCGACCAGGGCGTTGAACATGCGTTTCGTGTACGGCTCCACCAGCGCCGGCTCGCCGTCGCGGATCTCGGCCAGCCGGTAGCCCACCTCGCCCATCAGGAATCGCGGAGGGATCACCTCGCTCCGCTGAATCATCGCCCACTGGTCGGGAATGCCCCAGGTGGTGTTGGTCGCCCATTGGCAGCCCCGGTCGGCCAGTTCGCCGAGGAATCGGGCGAAGGGGTCGGGTATCCGGGCGTACGGCTCGTATCCGCCGCCCAAGACGGTGCCGTCGAGGTCCATGACCCACAGCGTCGGAAAGCCACTCATCATTCACCCCAACTCGTTCCGTTGCTCGTATGGCGCTACTCCGCCAGCGTCAGCACGCCCCAGAGGCGCGCATTGTGCCACATGCCGGCGGTGGGCTCCGGCCAATGCAGGGCGTCGAGCAGCCCCTGGCCGTCGTTGTTCATCGCGATGAAATACACGCCCAGCCGCCCGCCCGCCCGAGGCACCGCCGGCGCCAACTGCGACCAAGGCAGCGTGAGCGTGTACACCAGACCTCGGCCCCAGGGCTCGATGCTCACGAAGCCCCCGCTGACCGTCACGTTCGAGGGCAGCGGCTGCTCGACGTGCGGATAGAGGCCCCTGCGCGGCGCCCGCCAGCGGAAGACCTCCGGGCCCCGCGGCGTCAGCGCGCAGCCGTACTCGTAGGCTCCGATCATGCTCTCGTCGCGGCGCAGCAGCGGGTCGATGCCCAGTTGCAGGCAGTCGGCCTGGTAGATGTAGTGTCCGGTGAACGGGTTGTGATGCACGGCATCGACGACGCCGGCTCGCATCCGCAGGGCCGCCTCGTCCCAGGCGAACTGGAGGCGGACGGAGAAGACCTCCGGCCCCGGGTAGGGCCGGTTGGCGCCATAGCCACCGACGTTGCGCGCCTGGTCGACGGGGATCTCGGCGACCGCGGCCCAGTCGCCCGCGAACCGCGGCGCCGCGGTGAAGGTCAGAATGCCTTGCTGACGGCGTCGCACGCCGCCATCGGACTCGCCCCGGAAGCGGTAGTGCAGCGGATCGCCGCGGCGCGCCGGCTCGGCGCGAAGGCAGGCGCGCAGCGAGGCGCCATCGCCTTGGGCCCGCACCTGCGGGTTCTCGTCGATCGTCACTTCCCAGCGGCCGCGGAACGGCCGGCGAGGGCGCACCTCCACGAACGTCCGCCCTCCCTCGATCAGCGGCAGCACGTCCACCTGCACCGGGTGGTGCAGCTCGACGGCCCAGACGCGACTGTAGCCGTCGGGTTCCGTCTTCACCACCGGCAGGTGCGTCACGTCGCGATCCATGACGGCCGGGGCCGCGCCGAGCCGCAGCACGCCGTCCGCATCGGTTTGCGCCGTCATCGGTTCGTCCAGCGTGCGCGCGAGCGTCACGTCGCCGGGCGAGGAGAACCGCAGCGCCAACGGCTCGCCCGCCACGGCGGCGCGATCCGCCGTCAGCCGCACCGCGTCGCGCCGGCGGTCCAGCTCGGCCATCCGCTCCCGGTAACCGTGCGCCTGAAGGTGCCCCACCAGCCCCGGCGGGCCGAACAGCTCCCCGGTGCGGATCGACTCGATGACGGTCCGCTCCGCCTTGACGGCCGCCACGACGGCCTCCAGCGAGTTCTCCGCCGCGAACACAACCGTCCGCAGCCCGCCGCAAGAGTCGAGGTGGCCGTCGGGCTTCCGGTGATCGTAGAGGGCCGGTTTGAGCCCCGGCTGCGGGATGATGTTGTGGACATCCCAGCCGGAGATGATGGGCGTTCTCTTGCCGGCCTGCTGGCGACGCGCGAGCATCCGGCGCTCGGCCGGCGACCCGCAGAACTGCGTCACCTGGAGCCGCCCCTCGTCGAGCAGCCGCTCCAGCTCCCCCGAGAGCAGTATCTCCTGCTCCGTCCTCGGAAACGGCGGGTGCGCCAGCGCCACCAACGGGACGCTGGCCGACAGCTCGGCCCGGGGGCAGATTCTGGATAACGACGCGGCGCC
>CAZMDT010000197.1:0-6001 GCA_964564965.1 uncultured Planctomycetaceae bacterium
TCCTCGTGGTTGCCTGGTTGTCATGAATGGACCGCCTCTGAAGCGGTCTCCGACCTTCGTAAGAGCAATGCCCGTGCCGGAAGGCGGCAGCGGATGCACCATGCTGCAATTAGGGATACATCTTTGTCTCACAGTGTCTTACATCTCCGCAGCACAGGCCGTAAGTGGGGAAGGGCGTATCGTCTGTAGCGGCATGTTGCGTCCAAGCAGCGAAGGAACAACGACGCGCTATGGGTTCTGCGCCAAACGCTTAGCTTTGGCGCACAGCCGTTGCCAACAGCCCATGTTTACGAAACAGGACGCGTTCTTTTTGGTAAACATGCACGGCTGGCGCTGCTCGGTCCGGGAGGCGTAGCGAAGGGATAAGAAAACGCTTGGCCCCGAGGCCGGGGCGCGTTGAAATGCCGCAGAAAGGAACGGGCACCGCGGTGGACAAAGAGATCAGCCTTGGAGGCAGGCGGCTGGTCCTGGCCTCGACGAGCCCGAGGAGAAGTCAACTGCTTGCCGAAAGAGGCTTTGTGTTCACGGTGATGGCGCCAGATGTGAATGAGACGGCCGCTGAGGTCGGCCGGCTCCCAGCGGCCAGACAGGCGGAGATGCTCGCCGAGCTGAAGGCCGGCAGCGTCGCCGATCGTGTCCCGGGTGCCGTCGTCCTCGGTGCGGATACGGTCGTTGCGCTGGGGGCGAGGATACTCGGCAAGCCCGCCGGTGCGGGGGGCGCGCGCCGCATGCTCGGGAGCCTCTCGGGCACACGGCACGCGGTGATGACCGGCGTGGCGGTCGTCTGGCCGTCAGGCTGGCGCCAGGTAGCATCGGAGACAACGTTCGTGACGATGAGGCCGATGACGCCGGGCGAGATCGACGACTACATCAGTTCGGGGGAGTGGATTGGCAAGGCCGGAGCCTACGCGATTCAGGAGAGCGCCGACCGTTTTGTCGAACGCGTCGAAGGCAGCTTCACAAATGTCGTGGGCCTGCCGATGGAACTTGTGGGACGGCTGCTGGGTGAGGGTGCCAAGCACGAAGGGCCATGCCATTGACCAGCGCGAGGTGGGGCTCAGTGTGTCGGGTGGGGCGGCGGTGCCTGTGCGCGGCGGTTCTGGGGGCGCTTCTGGCGGCGGGCTGCGGGAAGGACAGCGGCGGCGCCGCTGGCAAGGGCCGGCCTCGCGTGACGATCCGGGGCCGCACCTGGGTCGTGCGGCTCGCCCTGACGCCCGGCGAACGTCAGCAGGGGTTGTCCAAGGTGTACTCGCTCGGTGAGGACGAGGGGATGCTGTTCATCTTTGCCGCGCCGGAGCGGCAGTCGTTCTGGATGAAGGACTGCATCATCCCGCTGGACCTGGCATTCGTCGATGGCGACCGGCGCGTGGTAGCGACGTACACGATGCCGGTGCCGGCGCCGGGCGCCACTCCGGACGAGTACGACTCCGGGGAGCCCGTGCTGTACGCGCTGGAGGCCAACGCCGGGCAGCTCGCCAGGGCGGGGGTCCGCAAGGGCGACGTGGTGCAGTTCTCGGCCGAGGTGGATCGAGCAGCTAAAGGCGGGCGTGTGCGGTGACGATTACGAGGAGGGGCACCGTGCGCCCGCGCGCGGTGCAGCGGCAACGGAGCGCCGACCTTGGAAGCGAAGAGGAAAGTCGTCTGGGTGGGCGACACGCGCATCCCGCAGAATCTGGCGGCGGCCGTCGCCGACGGATGGGACCTGGCGGAGTGCGCCCTGCGCGCCCCGCTGGCGGCGGAAGCCCACGACGCGACCATCGTGGCCATTGGTCCGGATGGGGCGGCGTCGGATGCCCGCTGGCTGGAGGCGATACTGGAACAGCTTGACCGGACGCCGGCGGTCGGCGTGTTCCTGCTGCCGGCGGACGCTCAACTGGCGTGGTCGGTGCTGTCGAGGCGGACGGGGCAGTTTCTGTGCGTACGAGAGGACGCCTCGCCGGAGGAGCTGCGGGCGAAGTTGGCGGCGGCGGCGGCGCTGCAGCCGACGATCCGGAACCTGCAGGCCGAACTGGCCGCGAGCCGGCAGATCAACGCCGACCCGGAGGCGGCGGCCGGTCTCGACGAGGAGATGCGCCTGGCGTCGCGGCTTCAGCGCGACTTCCTGCCGCGACGAATGCCCGAGGTCGGGCCGGTCCGGTTCAGCGTGCTCTACCGCCCTGCAACGTGGGTCAGCGGCGATATCTACGACGTGACGCGACTGGACGAGACGCACGTCGGCTTCTACGTCGCCGACGCCGTCGGCCACGGCATGCCCGCGGCCCTGCTCACCATCTTCATCAAGAAGGCGCTCCAGACCAAGCGCATCGCCGGCAACACCTACGAGATCATCCCCCCGCACGTCTCACTGGCGGCGCTCAATGGCGACATCTACGAGCAGAACCTGTCGAGCTGCCAGTTCTGCACGGCGATCTACTGCGTGGTGGACACGGCCGCCCTGGTCCTGACTTACGCCCGCGCCGGCCACCCCGAGGCGGTCCTTCTGCGGGCCGACGGCGACGGCGAGAGCCTCCAGGCCGACGGGAGCCTGCTGGGCGTCTTCCCGGACGAGCAATTCGAGCTGCGACACGTGCAGCTCTATCGCGGCGACCGGCTGGTGCTCTACAGTGACGGCGCGGAGGAGGCGCTGTGCGGCACGGGCGACGAGCGGCGGCCGTTCCGCCTCCTCCTGGCCGAATGGGCCGGGGCCTCGCGCGAGGAGATGTTCGCCGAGATGCTCGCCCGCATCGAGGCCGGGCCCCGCCCGCAGCGCCCGCGAGACGACGTGACCGTGCTGGTGATGGACGTCGAGTAGGCGGCAGCGGGGTCATCGGGGGCAGCGAAGCACATCGGCCTTGACATGCCGCCGGGTCTCGGCGAAAGTGCTGCTCGCGCACGCGGCGCGGGAGCGGAGATGCCCGGACAATCACCAACGCAGCGCAGCATTCCCCTGCTGGCGCTGTTCCTGGCCTGGCTGGTGCCGGGCGCGGGGCACATGTACCTCGGGCGCCTCACCCGCGGCGCGATCATCTTCGTGACGATCTCGGCGACCTTCTGGGCGGGCGTCGCCATGGGGGGCGTGCTGACCGTTGATCGCGACGAGGAGCGCTGGTGGTTCGTGGCCGAGATGTTCACCGGCGTGTACGGACTGGTCGGCTGGCAGCGGCAGCGGGCGGTGGCGCGCGAGCTCGCCGACAAGCCGGAGATCGCGCGGGCGACCGGCGCGATGGAGCGCCAGATGCTCATCGACCGCGAGCTGGCGGAGCAGGGCATCGCCCTGGTGGCGCCGGTGGCGACGGTGGCGCGGGCGTACGCCGGTGTGGCGGGGCTGCTGAACCTCATGTGCGCATTCGACGCGCTGCTGCTGTCGCTGCTGGGCGTCGACGGTGAGTCCCGGGCCACCGGGCCGCCCCGGGGCAGGCGGCACGGGGCGAAGGAGGCCCCGTTGTGATCGCCACGCTGTTCGTGCATCCGCTGACCATCCCCGTCAGCGCCGTGCTGTGGCTGGTGATCCCGCTGTGCGCGGCGGTGGCCATCGTCTATAAGGCCGTCCGCGTCGACGATCTGCGCAAGCTGCCGCGGCAGGCGGCGTTCCTCATCGGCTACATCCTGGTGGGGCTTGCCGGCCTGGGGGCCGGGCTGTACCTGATTCAGGAATACTGGCCCTGACGGTCGCCCGGCGTGAGCCGCGCCTCTTGCCTGCCGGCTGCCGGCTGTTGCACCGGGCTCCTCGCATGCCTGCCTACAATTCCATGGGAAGGGATGGACGCCAGCCCCTGCTTCGCTCTGCTAGAGAGGACGGGGTCTTGTGAGATTGGAACGCGTACTGCTTGACATCGAAACCCAGCAGGATTTCTTCCAGCCGGGCGGCAGTTGCTACCGGCGGCCGGCCTCGCGCCAGGCGAAGGCCATCTACCGCCTCTTCCGCTGGGCCCGCCAGAACGAGGTGCCCGTGATCAGCACGGTGCTGCGCGTCCGCCCCGGCGAGCGCGGGCCGCTCGCCGCCGCGCCGCACTGCCGCGAGGGCACCGAGGGCGAGCGGAAGCTGCTGCGGACCGTGCTGCCCCGGCGGATCAACCTCGGGCTGCGCGGCGTCACCGACGTGCCGGCCGACCTGTTCGAGCGATACCAGCAGGTGATCTTCGAGAAACGCCACACTGACACGTTCCGGCATCCGGCCGCCGAGCGGCTGATCACGGACATCGAGGAGGCCACGTTCGTGATCTGCGGCGCCGGGGTGGCGCACGGCATCGCGGAGGCGGCCATCGGGCTGCGCGAGCGCGGCTTCGGCGTAATCGTTGCCGGCGACGCGGTGCTGCACCTCGGGCATCGCCTGGCGCCCATGGCGTTCAAGCGGATGGACGCCAAGGGCGTGGTCTTCGTGCCGACGGACAAGATCGTATCGGCCTGCCCCGTCAGCGCCCGCGAGGCGCGGCGGGTGCCGCTGCACCTGACCGATGGCCGGGCCGCCGGCTGAGGGTCCGCCGCGTGCCCCCGCCGCCGCACGCTTGCCGCCGAAGGCGCCGTGTGGTACTAGCGCCCCCATGGGTGACGCCGACGCGTGGACGGTCTTGCGCCTGCTGGGCTGGACGAAGGACTACCTTTCCCGGGCGGGCGTCGATGCGCCGCGCCTCTCGGCCGAGGTGCTGCTCGCCCATGCCCTCGGCTGCACCCGAATCGACCTCTACACGCGCTACGCCTACACTCCGACGGCCGAGGAGCGGGCAGTTTTCCGCGAGCTGGTCCTGCGTGCGGCCCGGCACGAGCCCATCGCCTACCTCGTCGGCGAGAAGGAGTTCTACTCGCTGCGGTTCCGCATCACGCCGGACGTGCTCGTGCCCCGCCCCGAGACGGAGCTGCTGGTGGCGGAGGCGATCGGGCACCTGCGGCGGGCGCTGCCGTTGGGCGGGGGCCCGGTCGGCGGCAGGTTCGCCGCCGAACCGCTCCGCCTGTGGGACGTGTGCACGGGCTGCGGGTGCGTGGCTGTGGCGGTGGCGGCGCACGTGGCGGAGACGGCCGTGCTGGCCACGGACGTTTCCGAAGCCGCGGTGGCGGTGGCGGGGGAGAACGCGGCGTCCCACGGCTTGGCCGGGCGCGTGCGGTGCCGCGTGGCGGACCTGCTGGCCCTGCCGCCCGACTGCGAGGACTGGGCAGAGGTGGACGCCATAACGGCCAATCCGCCGTACGTCGCGACGGGTGGGCCCGGCGGAGCGCCCCCACCAGTGGCCGAGTCGGTAAGGCGCGAGCCGGCGATCGCGCTCTACGCCGGCCGGGACGGACTCGACGTCATTCGCAGGCTCATCGGGCAGGCGCCGGGGCGCCTCCGGGCGGGCGGCGCGCTGGTCCTGGAGTTCGGCTACGACCAGGCCGACGCGGTGCGCAACCTGCTCGTGGCGCGGGGCACCTTCGCCGAGCCGCGAATCCTCCGCGACCCGCAGCACATCGAGCGGGTGGCCGTGGCGGTCCGGAAAAGCTGACGCTGCCGCGTGCCGCCACAGGACGCTCCGCGGGCATGGACATTGCCCCGCCGGCGGGGTATACCACCTATCGACACATCGCGGTCTGCCAGAAGCGCGACGGAACGAGGAAAGGGCCGACTATGAACTGCCCCAAGTGCAACGAACCGATGGCCACCGTGACGTATGAGGACATCGAGGTGGACCGCTGCACCGGGTGTCGCGGTATCTGGTTCGACATGCTGGAGGCGGACCATCTCAAGGAGATGAAGGGCTCCGAGGCCCTCGACGACGGCGACCCGGCCGTCGGGCGGAAGTTCAACGAGGTGGACCGCATCGACTGCCCGCGCTGTGAGGTGGAGATGCTGCGAATGGTGGACTCCAGGCAGCGGCACATCTGGTTGGAAGCCTGTCCGGTCTGCTACGGCATCTTCTTCGACGCCGGCGAGTTCCGGGACTTCAAGGAGGAGACGGTGCTGGACTTCCTCCGCGACCTGTGGGCGAAGGAGCGCCGGTAGCCGGCGCCCGCCGGCCCCGGAGGGCCGCGCTACGATGACCCTTGCCGCGAT
>CAZMDT010000198.1:0-5980 GCA_964564965.1 uncultured Planctomycetaceae bacterium
TGGTATCCGCCCCCGGCCAGCAAGCTCGTCGGCCCCATCGACTACGGCCACCCCAGGTACGCCTTCGGCGACAAGGGCATGTGGATCAAAATCCGCGGCATCGACGAGAACACCCGCGACGAGACGGGCTACGGCATCCACAGCACCAACGACCCCTCGAGCATCGGGCGGGCGACGTCGCTGGGCTGCATCCGCCTCGCCGACGAGCACATCGACTGGGCGTTCATGGTGCTGTATCCCGGGCATTCGACCGTGTCGATCCGGCCGTAGGCCGGCGCCGGCCCGCGCGAGCGCCTAGCCGCCGCCCTTGCCCTTGCCGATGCGGTAGCCGACGATGAGCCCGATGGCCCCGAACAGCCCCATCCAGGCGAGGTCGCCGGGCTCGTCCTTCAGGTAGTCGCGGTACCCGTACTCCCGGAGGAACTCCTGGTAGGCGGCGTCGCACGCGGCGTCCTTGTCCGCCTGCGGGATCTCCGCCGCGCCGGGCGCCTTCGCCACCTCCTGCATGAAGCCTTGCCGGAACACGTCCCGGACGGCGCTGCTGCGAACGGCCAGGCGGAAGCTCATGTAGCTGCCCAGCGCAATGCCCGCCACCCCCGCCAGGGCCGCGATGATCCCGACCGTCTTGCCCCGCGTCTTGCCGAGCAGGACGGCCCCGCCGCCGGCCAGCGCGCCGACCGCCACCGCCACGTATCCGATCCGAAGGCTCAGCAGATACTCAACCCCGCACCAGATGAGCGCCCCCAGCCCCGCGCCTGCGGCGGCGCCGACAACGGTCAGCACGAGGTTGCCCGGCGGGGGAGGCAGGTCCAGCGGCGCCGTGCCCGGCATGGCGGCCTGCGGGAGGTCCGAGCGGGTGCTGCCGCGGTCGGGCAGCGGCGGGGTGTCGGGGTTCTGTTGAGGCGATTTGGCGGTCATGGCGATGCTCCTTACCGGCGCCTCGTGTGCGGCCCGTCAGTTCTCGCGGCTCTTGCCGAGCAGGCTGAGGCGCGAGCCGCTCAGGCGGATCTCGGGAATCCCCTCCGGCCAGAGCGTGATCCACACCCCGATGTCGTCGCCGCTGCTGGCCGTCTGGTCGAAGCTGAACGTCAGCGCCAGGTACCACCGCGGCAGCTTGCGGACCACCGAGATGTGCGTGGCGAGGTTCTGCTGGCCGTGGAAGTCGAAGTCGTACTGCTCGAAGATGCCCACGGAGTACTTGCGGTTGACGCGGTACCGCGCCCCGAAGGTTCCGATGGCGGAGTCCATGTCGGGCAGGAGGCGCATGCCGCCATAGAGCGCGAGGCGCGGGCTGCGGACGACGCTGAGCGCCGCGGCCGCCGTGCCCAGCTTGCCGTCGTCCACGTCGTAGTTCAGGTCCGCCACAAACGTCGTGGCGTCGGAGACGTACCAGGTGTAGTCGACGTTGACGTGGTTTCGCCCGAGGCTGTACTCCGGACGCGAGAAGAAGAACCGCCCGTCCGCGGGGAGGAGGTCCGGCCCGTTGTCGTAGAAGCCCGCGACGACCGACAGGCGCATCCAGTCGGCGACGTGCTGTGCGCCGGCGGGGCCGCGCTTAGTCTGGAGACGCTGGTGCACGCCCACGGCCACGCCGCTCTGGCGGCGCAGCAGGACCTCGATGTCAGGGTCGAGGGGCCAGAGCGCCGCGGGGGCGGCCGTGGTGTCGGACAGGAAGGCCACCACCTCCGGCGTGATGACGTGGCGCAGGCCATGGAGGTCCCACAGGCGGCTGTTGACGTGGGGGTAGAGGCGCCAGAGGGTCGTGGAGGCCCGCACGCCGACCTGCCCGTAGAGTCGGGCGTTCTGGCCGCCGGCGGGCTCATCCCCCCACCAGGACGCCCGCCCGACGGCGTAGGGGACGATCTTGACCGGCCCGATGCGGATCGGAAGGTCCACCTCGTTCCGCGTGTCGGCCCGGGGGAAGATCGGGCTCCCTGCCAGGCCGGAATCGTCGGCGGGGCGGTAGCGCTTGAGGCCCAGGTGCGACTCGCTGAACACCGTCAGCGTATCCTTCAGAAGCGGCTGGCCGACGAGGTGGAAGGCGAGGTCGGGGAGCGATTCGGTCTGGGTGTCGAACCGGTTGAGCCGGTACTGAAGCAGCGCCTCCAGCGCCCAGTTGTCCTGCTGCTTCTTGGCGTAGATGAGGGTTTCCTGCTCCTTGCCGGCGAAGAACTCCGTGCGCCAGTACTGCTCGAGGAAGTTCTCGTCGCACAGGTAGCTCAGCTCGAACTGCGCCTCCCAGCCCCGGGGCAGGTACTCCTTGTGGCGCCACAGGGCGCGCCCGCGGGTCGGGGGGGCGGTGATGTCCCTGCGGGCATCGCCGAAGTCATCCGCCCCGCTCCCGTCGACCAGCCCGAACAGCCGCCCGTACCCGCTGTAGCGCCGCGCCTCCGCCTCGCGAGCGTAGTTCCACCTCACCCCGGCGAGCAG
This sequence comes from uncultured Planctomycetaceae bacterium, assembly GCA_964564965.1. Lineage (GTDB taxonomy): Bacteria > Planctomycetota > Phycisphaerae > SM23-33 > SM23-33 > CAZMDT01. Next base: position 2,431 of record CAZMDT010000198.1, read on the forward strand.
GCCCTGCTCGTACCAGTCCAGCTCGACCAGCGCCTGCACACCCGGGGGACCCACCAGCCCCAGCAGGCGGAACAGGTGCCACTCGGTTTCCAACCCGAAGCCGAAGCGGCTGTGCCGGCCGACCTGCACCTTCCGCAGCGGCGTGTGAATCTCGGCAAAATCCGCCTCCCAGTACGGCCAGTAGCTCACCGGCACGCCGCGAACGTTGAACGTGGTGTGCGTCATGCGGGCCCGCCAGCTCCGCGGGCCGATCGGCTCGCCGTCGATGTCATAGGGCGTCTGGTCCATCAGGTACGTCGTGCGGGCGCGGAAGTCGTAGGTCGGGGAAAAGAAATCGCTGGTGGTGACCCTGGCGTCCCGGAAGTACAGCTCCCGGGCGGACAGGGCCCGCACCACCTTCGCGCGGATGTAGATGGGGATGTTCCGCTGTTCCTGGATCGTCCGGAAGACCGCCTCGGGCGCGTACGTGCGGTCGGTGAGGAAGTCGTGAAACGCCTCGTTGCACCGCAGGTAGCGCTCGCCCCGGGCGATGACCACGTCGCCCCACAGGTACGCCCCCGTCACCGTCTCCTGCCCCATATCCGGCATCCGCGGGCTCACCGGGCTGCGGGAGGTCTTCGGCTCCTCCAGGCGCCGGGTGAACAGCACCGCCGCCTGGCTGCGGATCTCCACGAACAGCTTGCTCTCGGGATTGCCCTGCGACAGGTAGACGTCGCCCCTCACGATCACCACGCGCTCGCCGTCGTCGAGCTTCGACTCGAACGCGTTGCCCGACACGTGGACGGGCAGCAGCGGCCGCGCCGCCGAGGGGACCGGCGGAACCGGCGCCATCCCCGGCTGCGTGGTCGTCGGACGGGTCGCCGCGGCGGTGGTCGGGTGGGCCACGTGAATCAGCGGCGGCCCCGCCGGCGCCGTCGCCGGGCGGGTCGCCACGCCCCGTCGCGCCGCCACCGCACGCTGGTACAGCGGAAAGTCGCTCAGGTCGCGCTCGGTAACGGGCCCGTGGGCCGTGAACCGCCCCTGCGTCACCAGGCTCACCAGGACCGAGGCGTCGAGCGTGGTCGTGCCGTCGGCGTCCACGGCGCGGGCGTCGCCCTCGGCGTACACGGTGAGATGGTGGCGCGTGGCCCGGTCGGGGGTTTCGGTGCGGATCCAGACGACGCCGTCGCGCCCGCTGATGGTGCAGGGCCCGGCCGACAGGCTGAAGTCGCCCAGCACGATGGTGACCAGCTCCCCGTCGGCGCGGAAGGCGTGCATCTGCTTGCCGGCGACCTGGGCGTCCTCGTAGATGCACGCCGTGGCGGCGCCGGCGGCGGGGAAGGAAAGCGAGAGCATCGCAGCCGCAGCCGCGGCCAGCCGAAGTGTCGTCGCTAAGAGCCTGCCTTCCATCGCGCTATCGGGGGGTCGTCCCGGCGCCCGCCCGGGCGGACGCCGAATGGTGCGGCGATTATAGGTTCGCTCCCGGGAGAGGGGAAGCGATTTCGCCGGCCTCGGCGCCGCGGCGTCCCACGCCTCAGCCGACGAGCACGTACAGCAGCGCCGTGATTGCGCAGCCCGCCCCCACGGCACACAGGATCAGCACCATCAGCATCAGCGCGCTCAGCCGCGACATCCGCCGCTCCACCATCTGCTGGTACCCCGCCAGCCCCTGGCGGAACGCCTCGCTGGCCGCCCTCAGCTCCTTGGCGGCGTCGGCGAGCTTCATGCCGGTGGCCTTCATGTCGGCGGCGTAGGTCTTGCCGATGCCCTGGAACTGCCCGCCGGCCGCCGTGAGCTGCTGGCCGACCTTGCGCACCTGGTCGGCCGCCTGCGCGAGGGCGGCCCGCGCGCGGGTGAACGTCGCCTCGATCGCGACGTTCGTGTGCCGCCCCGACGCCGAGACCACCCGCGCGCCAGCGTCGAGCGCCTTGACGGCGTTGATGAGGATCGCCAGGGCGCGCCGGGCCTTCCGCCGGGCCTCCTCGGGCGTGCGGGGCGGCGGGCCCGAGCCCGGGCGCTCCGGTGCCTGCTGGATCGTCGCCCGGCGCAGCGGCGGCGGCGGACTTGTGGCGGGAGCGGGGGGCTTGGCCGCAGGCGGCTTGCGGTCGCCGGCTGGCGCGGCCCGGGGGGCCTCCGCCGCGGCGGCAAGCTCCTCGACGGACCCGAGCGTGCCATCGGCCTGGGCCTCGGCTTCCAGCTCGCTCACCTGGCGGGCGAGTTCCGCCAGCGCCTCCTCCGGGTTCACCGGCCTGTCGTTGGGTTCTTCGTTTGCCATGGGTGGACCTCTCGGCGGCGTCAAGGCGCCCGGGGGCGTCCACTCATACGACATGACGCCCCGCGATTCAACAGGCGACTGGCCAAACAGCGCGTCCGGCCCGGCGGCGCGCATGCAATCGGCGGGCGAGAGGGCCCGTGAGAATGTCTGTCTGGATCGAAAAAAAGTTCTTTGACAGGGGAATCCGATGGGCTATATTACTCGGCTCGCTTCGCGACTATGGTTGGGGTGTATTTACAGGCCGAGCGCTTCGGCAGCGGCGCTGCTGCGCTCAGCGTATCGGCGCAGCGCGCCGCGATGGGCCCGCGAGGCGGCGGAACGCTGCTGTAGCTCAGTGGTAGAGCGCGTCCTTGGTAAGGACGAGGTCATGGGTTCGACCCCCATCAGCAGCTGGCGTTGGCAGCGCGATCCGGGCGGCGGGAGTATTGTCCGCGGCCCGGCGGACGCGGCCACGGCGACGCCACGATTCGTTCATCGGCGCGGCGGCAGCGACTGACGCGAGTTGGCACGCGAACACAGGCAAGAGGAGCTTAAGCCATGGCGAAGGAAGTGTTCGAACGGAAGAAACCGCACATCAACGTCGGCACGATCGGCCACGTTGACCACGGCAAGACGACGCTGACGGCGGCGATGACGATGGTGCTCGAGAAGAAGGGCCTGTCGAAGTACAGGTCGTACGACGACATCGCCAAGGCGTCGGAGTCGCAAGGCCGCCGCGACGCCACGAAGATTCTGACCATCGCGACCGCCCACGTGGAGTACGAGTCGCAGAAGCGTCACTACGCCCACGTGGACTGCCCGGGTCACGCGGACTACGTGAAGAACATGATCACGGGCGCCGCCCAGATGGACGGCGCGATTCTGGTGGTTTCGGCCCCGGACGGGCCGATGCCGCAGACGAAGGAGCACGTGCTGCTCGCCCGCCAGGTGAACGTCCCGAGCATCGTCGTCTTCCTGAACAAGTGCGACCTGATGGAGGACGAGGAACTGCTGGAGCTGGTGGAGATGGAGGTCCGCGAGCTGCTGGACAAGTACGACTTCGACGGCGACAACACGCCGGTGATTCGCGGCTCCGCCTGGAACGCGCTGCAGAAGCCCGACGACCCCGAGACGATCAAGCCGATCATGGACCTGATCGAGGCGCTGGACACCTACATCCCCGAGCCGGTCCGCGAGGTGGACCGCCCGTTCCTCATGCCGGTCGAGGACGTGTTCTCGATCAAGGGGCGCGGCACGGTGGGCACCGGGCGGATCGAGCGCGGCATCGTGAAGGTCGGCGACAAGATCCAGATCGTC
>CAZMDT010000199.1:0-5928 GCA_964564965.1 uncultured Planctomycetaceae bacterium
CGCGAGGCCGACATCGCCGGCTGCCTGGGCTGCTTCGCCTGCTGGCTCCGCACGCCCGGCGTGTGCGTCATCGACGACGCCGGGCGCGACATCCCGCGCAAGGCGGTGGCCGCCGACGTGCTCGTCCTGGCCACGCCGGTGACGTTCGGCGGACATGCCTCGACGCTCAAGAAGGCGCTCGACCGCATCATCCCCATCGTCCTGCCGCTGTTCCGGGTTGCCGGCGGCGAGGTCCACCACCAGCGCCGCTACGATCGCTACCCCGACCTCCTGGGCCTGGGCGTCTTGCGGGCGCCCGACCCGGACAGCGAACGCATCTTCCGGCGGCTCGTCGGTCGGCACGCCGCCAACTTCCACAGCCAAAGCAGCGCCGCCGGAATCGTCTATGAGCCTAACCCGCCCGACCGGATGCGGCGCGCCATCGCCCGGCTGCTCGAGCAGATGGGGGTGACGCCGTGAGCGCCGCGAATCGCGTGCTCCTGCTCGTGGGAAGCCCCCGGGGCCCGCGCAGCGCGTCGGAGTCGATCGGCGGCTACCTCGCCGACCGTCTGGCCGCGGGCGGCATGGCAATCGAGCGCGTCCGGATCGGGGCGCAGATGCCGGACGAAGCCGCGCTGGCGGCGATCCGGGCGGCGTGGGCGCGGGCCGGGGTCGTCGTGCTGGCCGCGCCGCTGTACGTCGACTGCGTGCCCGCGCAGGTCATCCGCGTGATGGAGCACCTCGCGGTGCAGCCGAAGGACCCCGCGGCGGCGGGCCCCCGGCTTGTCGCCGTCGTCAACTGCGGATTCCCCGAGGCCGCCCAGAACGACACCGCGCTGGCCATCTACCGGCGATTCGCCGCAGAGGTCGGGTGCGAGTGGGCCGGGGGATTCGCCATCGGCATGGGCGGCGCGATGGGCCGCGACGGCCTGGACAAGGCCGGCTGGCCCGCACGCCACGTTCGGCGGGCGATGGCTCTCGCGGCGACGGCGCTGGCCGAGGGGCGCGCCGTGCCCGACGAGGCCGTCCGCCTCGCCAGGAAGAAGCCCCTCCCGCGCTGGCTGTACCTCTGGTTGGGGACGCGGTTCTTCCGGCGCGCCGCGCGGGAAAACGGCGTTGCCAGCCGCCTGGCCGACCGGCCCTACGATCCCCGCGCCGAGGCCGACGCCCCGTCGGCGCCCGCGGGCTGAGCGTCAGTCGCCCGGCGAGATCGCGTTCACCGGGCACTCGGGCTCGCACTGCCCGCAGTCGACGCACTTCTCCGGGTCGATGACGTACTTCGGGTCGCCCTCGCTGATCGCCTCAACCGGGCACACCGGCTTGCACGTGCCGCACATCGTGCAGTCGTCACTGATCACGTAGGCCACAGTCGTGCTCCTTCTTGCATCTTGCGGTCATGCCGCCCGCCGAGACGGCAACGATTCGCGCCCATCATAGCGAATCCGGTCCCGAGCCGGCGCGCGAAATTGCCGGCCGCCCTCACACCTCGGGCAGCGCCACGGCGTCGCCGGTGCGCTTCTGCCAGGCGCGGACGCGCTCCAAGAGCCTGCGAGCCACCGGCTGTAAGCTGCTTTGCCAAAATAGATTGCGCAGCTCAAGCGGGTCGTCGCTCAGGTGGTACAGCTCGTGCTCCCCCAGCGGCGAGCAGTTCAGCTTCCAGCCGTCCGGCGTGACGACCGTCCGCACCGGATCGCCGAACGCCGCGGCGATCTGGTCTGCCGGTGCGCCCGCCAGCTCGACGAGTTCGGGCGGCACGTTCGGGGGCCCCATCCGGTCGGCCGTCACGCCCGTGTTCGGGCCGTTCCATTCGATGAACACCTCGCCCGCGTCGCTTCGGCCGCCTTCCATCAGCGGGCGGAGCGACGTCCCCTGAAGCGCCTCCGGCGGCTCGACGCCCATCAGGTCGAGCAGCGTCGGCACGAGGTCGATCTGGCTGACCGGCGGGGCGACGCGCTTCTGCCGATGCTGCCCGGGCAGGCGCACCAGCAGCGGCACGCGCACCGCCTCCTCGAACTGCGTGCATTTCGCGATGAGCCGATGGCTGCCCATCATGTCGCCGTGGTCCGACGTGTAGACGACGATCGTCCGCTCCGCCAGCCCGCACCGCTCCAGTGCCTCGAGGATCGTCCCCACGTGCGTGTCCACCAGGCTGCACAGGCCCCAGTAGTTCGCGACCATCCGCCGCCAGTCGGCCTCCGTCCGCAGCGGCAGGCCGCTGTGCCCGTGCTCCGCGTAGAAGCGCCGGAACAGGCGCGTCTTTAGCGGCTGGTCCTCCGTCGGCGGGGCGTCGAAGTTCGCCGGCAGCTCGACGGCCGCCGGGTCGTACTGCGCGTCCCGCGGGCCGAAGAACGGCATGTGGGGCTCCAGGAAGTTCACGTACAGCACGAATGGCTCGTCGCGGTGCTCGCGGATGAACCGCGACGCCTCCCCGGCCACATACGCCGGCTTGCCCAATGCCTCCGGCAGGCGCGACGTGTACGGGCGGCTGAACACCTCGCGCTCGACGTTGTCCGGCGTGTGCCCGTGCTTCACCAGCCAGTGGTGGTAGCTGGACCGGGCCGACCGGTCGCGCCCGGGCGAGTAGTGCGGGGCGTACAGGTCCTCGATGCTCCGCCACTCCGCGAAGCCGTGCTGGGCGAAGATCTCCTCGCCGAGGTGCCACTTGCCGTGGTAGGCGGTGGCGTAGCGGCCCGGGGGGAGCATCTCCGGCAGGCAGGCCACCTCGGCGGGCAGCGGGGTGTTGTTCCGCGTGCAGCCGTTCGTGTGAGGCCACAGGCCCGTCAGCAGCGTGGAGCGCGACGGCGTGCAGACCGGCTGGGTGACGTAGGTCCGCTCGAACAGGAACGCCTCGGCCGCCAGGCGGTCGAGGTTGGGCGTGTCGATCTTCGCGTTGCCGCAGGCGCCCAGCGTGTCGTATCGTTGCTCGTCGGTGAAGATGAACAGCAGGTTAGGCACCTCGGGCATGGGGCGGGTCTCCTGGCCGCGGGCGCCGCCGCGGCGGGGTCATCATGCGGCCCGGCGAGACCGAAGGCAAGACCCGTGGGGCAGGCATGCCCGCCCCACGGGTCCGGCGAATCTGCGGAATCTTCGGACGCGCTTGCTTCCCCGCCCCGTCGCGCCGGATACTGAACCATCATGGCGGCCAGAGAGACCGTGCGGTTCCGAAACGACCTCGGCATCTGGCTAGGCCTCGCCCGTGAGCCGGGCCGAACGGGGCGGCGCGCCCGCCGCAGTCCTGGTCCCGGCGCTCCGGAATCGGGGTGAAGCCGAATACGTGTTTGGAGTTCCCGCCATTATTCGCGCTGCCGACGTGACAGCGGCCTGCTCCATGCGCGTCCTTCATCAGTCCCACAATCATCGGGACGGTCATGCCGTTCCGACAGCCTCGCCGGATTCGGGGATGTCTGGCCGCATGGTGGCTGGCACTTCGGGGCTCGGGCAATGTGGCTGTTCCTGACTGAGCACGCATACCTGTGGGTAGTCTTGACGGGCCTGCCGATGGTGGCCGTCGGCCTGTCCTTGGCGGGCCCCCATCGCAGGCCGGCGCTGTGGGCCGGCCTGGTGATGGTCGCCCTGTTGCCCGCTTCGCTTCTCCACGGCGACTACTGGCACCCGCCCCGCATCGGCGGCTGGGCGCTGGGAATCGAGGATATCCTCTGTGCCTTCAGCCTGGGTGCCGGGGCGTACCTGGCCGCGGCGGCCTGGCTTCCCAGGCCGCAACGCCCGGTCACGGCGCGCTTGTTCACCCGTCGGCTGCTGGTGTTCCTCGCGCCCTACGCTGTGCTGACACTGGCCTTCCATGCCCTCGGCTCCGGAAGCGTCGAGGCCGCCATCGGCGCGCAGGCCGCCATGATCGTAACAGGCCTGGCCTGGAACCGAACTCTCCGCAGACCCATGCTCCTGGCAACGGCCGCGTACGTCCCTTACTACCTCCTGATCCTGCTGGCCGGACACTGGGCAACCGGAGACTTCCTGGCCTGCTGGGATGGCCGCTCTCTCTGGCCCGGCCGGCTGGGACCCATGCCCGTACAGGAGATCACCTGGGTGGTTTGCTTCGTTCCGGCGTGGACGGCCGCATGCGGGTATGCCCTCGCCGGTCGCGGGCCGGCCACGGCGATGCGTTCTTGCCTGAAGCGCTCCGGCCGTCAGCGAGTCGCCCGGGCGCTGACGGCGGGGATGCTGGCACTGATCGCCTGGGGCACGATGCTCCGTCTTCGCGGTCTGCTCGCCGTTGGCGCCTTCCAGATCATCACCGCTGCTGTGGCCGCGGGCCTTGTGGCCTGCCACGCCGGCGTGGCCCTGCGGCCGCGCCAGGAGGGAGGAAAGGGGAAGGGGGACAGACCAGACGAGCTCGCTCCGTAGAGGCCGGTTGGGCTTCCCCACGAACGGCGGGGGCGCAAGACCTCGCCGCGGGCGCCGCCGCGGGGAAGGCAAGGAGGCGGCAGCGGAAGCGGGGGCCTCGCACACTCGCACACAACGCGCGGGACGGGAACTGGACAGGCCCGGCGAGCGTAGCTAAAGTATTCGGTCTTTGACGTGAGCTTGGCGCGGCGGGGCGGGCGGCGGGCCGCAACGTCTTGCCGGCAGCGGCCGCCGGGCGGCGCACGGGATCACTCGGGAGCAAGGCATGGTGGTTGCTGAGGACCTTCGGCGGAGCTTCGGCGCGATCGTGGCGGTGGACGGCATTTCCTTCCGGGCGGACCGGGGCGAGGTGCTGGGCATTCTGGGCCCGAACGGCGCCGGCAAGACCACGGCGATGCGGATGCTGGCGGGCTTCCTGGACCCCGACGGCGGGACGGCGAGCGTGTGCGGGCATGACGTCCGCCGCCAGGGGCAGCAGGTGCGGCGGTCGCTGGGCTACCTGGCCGAGAACGCCCCGCTGTACGACGAGATGACGGTGGCGTCGTTCCTGGGCTTCGTCTGCGACGCGCGGGGCATCGGCCGGCGCGAGCGCCGCGGGGCGCTCGAGCGCGTCGTGCGCCTCTGCGACATCGAGTCGGTGTATCACCAGACGATCGAGACGCTCTCGAAGGGCTACCGCCGGCGGGTGGGGCTGGCGCAGGCGCTGGTCCACGACCCCGAGGTGCTCATCCTCGACGAGCCTACCGACGGGCTCGACCCGAACCAGAAGCACGACGTCCGCCGCCTGATCACCAAGATGGCCCGCAAGAAGTGCATTATCGTCTCCACGCACATTCTCGAGGAGGTGGAGGCCGTCTGCACCCGCGTCATCATCATGGCGCGGGGGCGCATCCTGGCCGATTCCACCCCCGAGAAGCTCAAGCAGGGCCACAACGCCAGTCTCGATGAGGTGTTTCGGACCATCACGACCCGCGGCGAGGGCTAGCCGGCGGACGTTGCGTTGGGAGACTGCGACATGATGGGTTTCTGGGCCGTCTGCAAACGCGAGCTGAAGGCGTACTTCACCACGCCCGCGGCGTACGTCTTTCTCGTGGTGTTCCTGTTCTTCGCCGGGTACATGCCGTTCCGCGAGGGGTTCTTCGAGAACCGCCAGGCGGACCTGAGGCTGTTCTTCGGCTTCATGCCGCGGTTCCTGGCGGTGCTGGTGCCCTGCGTGGCCATGCGCCTCTGGGCCGAGGAACGCCGCAGCGGCTCCGTCGAGCAGCTCCTCACGCTGCCCATCACCGTCCCGCAGGCGGTCCTCGGCAAGTTCGTGGCGGCGTGGGCGTTCCTGACGATCGCGCTGGCGCTCACGGCCGGCATGCCCATCACCGTCGCGTGGCTCGGCAGCCCCGACTGGGGGCACATCATCTGCGGGTACGTCGCCTGCTTCCTGCTGGCCGGGGCGTTCCTGGCGATCGGGTGCTTCTTCTCGGCGCTGGCGAAGAACCAGGTGATCAGCTTCATTCTGGCGGCCGTCGTGTGCGGGGTGCTGGTGTTCGCGGGGGTGCCGAGCACGCTGAGCTTCCTCCAGGGCTTCCTGCCGGC
>CAZMDT010000200.1:0-5921 GCA_964564965.1 uncultured Planctomycetaceae bacterium
TCACCGACGGCGGCACGGGGACGTTCGACCTGGACGACCCGGTGGCGGTGATCTCCGACGTGGGATCCGACGAGCAGAACTTCGAGGCCCTGCTGTCACCCGTGGCGCTTCCGGCCGAGTTCGTGGTCCGTGCCGTCGCCGGCGACAGGCCCGGCCGACTGAGCGTACCGGCGGCGGCATGCCCCGCGCCGACGCCGCAGGAAGTCACGCTGTTGTAGGAAACACGGCATGCAGACACTGACACTGCAACCCGCGCCTTCTGACCACCGCGTACTGAGGTGTCGCCCCGCGTACGTCTACGTCGACGGCCGCCGTCGTCACGACCTGGCGGTGTCGTCGTGGGAGGTCCTTCCGGGGCCGGAGTTCGGCCGGGCGGTGCTTGTGCTCCGACCGTCGCGCCTCGCGGCAATCAGGGCGGGCATCGAGGCGGGCGGGCGCCTGCCCCCGGTCGGCAGCCGTGTGCTGATCCGCCCGGCGCCCGGCTCCGGCGGCGGCGAGCTGTGGGGGATTGTGGCAGTCCATCGAGCGGAGGTGCGCGACGATGGCGAGGCGCTTGGCGCCGGGGTGGATCACGAACTCGCGCACGTGCTCGCCGCCGCGGTGGCGGGCACATGGCGCGCGGCGGACGGCGCTGCTGTGGCGGTGCCCGAGGGGCGCATCCGTTTCAACGCCGGCGAGGGCACGCTCGCGTCGGCCGCCGCCGTCGACATCAGCGGCCGGGCCGTCCGCGTGTTCGCCGCGGGCCCGCCCGCCAAGAGGTGGAGCGCCGCCGACACAATCAACTACCTCATCGCCACCGGTGTCCCTGCCGGCATCGTCTGCCCAAGCACGGAGGAGATCGACGCCCTGGCAGCCGAGATCGACCTCGGCACGCTCGACGTCACGCACCTGTCGGTCGGCGAGGCCCTGGCCGAGACGACACGCCGGGCGGGCCTGGCGATGCGAGCCGCGCGGTACGGGCTCGGCCTGGTCTTCTACCGCCCGGGCCGCGACGGGCGGCGAACGGCCGTCAAGCTGCAGCTCGCGCGCCAGAGGCTCTCGCTCGGGCGAACGAACCTTCTGCGCGGGCGGGTGGAGATTCGCCGGCGGCCCTGCCGCCCCGCGGTCCTCGCGATCGGGCCGCGGAAGCAGTACGAGTGCACCTTCGAGTTGAGCCCCGGGTGGGACCCCTACACCGCCACGTCGCGCTGGCGCGACGTCGTTCGCACAACGTCCTCCGACTGGCCGCGCTTCGCCAACGTTTACCGCAAGTGGGTGCTGAACGAGGACGGACGGTACGGGCAGGACCCGTGGAATCTCGAGGTCCACGACTTCTCGCCCATCAGCGCCGACGACTTTTTCCTGCCGGCAGCGCGCCGGCTCCTGCCGTGCATCTCCGCGGACGAGGCGGGCGCGAGCCTGGGCATCGTCGTTGAGTACCGCCCGGCCTCGGGAGAAAGCTGGCGGCGCTGGCCGGGGCCCGTCTACGTCGGCAACGATGAGTGCGCCATCCGCCTCGGCGGTGACGCGCTGCCGGCGGACTACTATCAGGCCGCCGTCGACCAGACCGTCGCGGTCCGGGTGACGGCCGTCGTGGAGGCCGACGCGAGGCTGACGGCCGAGGTGCCGGGAGACGCCGGCGTGCGGCGCGAGGTGCTCGACATGTCGGCCCGAGCCGCCTGGCGCCGCCTCCACAGCGGCAGCATCTTCCACGGGGACGGCGCCATCGGCGCAGCGGACGAGCGTGACGACACCGCCATGCTCGAGGCCGCCGCGCGGCGCTGCGCCGAGTCCGCCGGTTCCGCCGTCGACGCCGAGGTCACGCTTGGGTGGATCGACACGACCTGCGGCGTCGGCGACCTCGTCGAACGCATTGACGGCCGGACGGTCGAGCTCTCCGGCAGCCCCGGGCGTGCCCCCGCCATCACCGCCGTGCGGCACGACTTCGGCGACGGCCAGACCACCACCCTCACAGTGAGCGGATGACCATGACAGGCCAGCCCACGTATCACGACGCTTTGGGTCGGCTCGCGCAGGCAGGCGGCGCGGCCGGCGTTCAGCTTGTTCGGCTCATCGAACTGGCAGCGGGCAACCGTTACACCGCCAGGCCGGTCGAGTTCGGCGACGACGGCGAGACGCAGCTTGTCGGCACGGACACGCTTGAGGTAACGAACCTGGCGGAGCCGGCCGACGGCAGCGGGTCGGTTCCAGAGGGCGCGGACGCCGTGGCCGTGGACGTGGAGGGGCGATGGGTGGTCTTCGTGCGGCAGGCGACGGCGGCGACGTTTCCGGCGCGGATCATCGCGGGCCAAGGCGGCGCGGCTTACACGGTTCGGGAGCAGGCCGCGACCGGGGCAGGCACGTTCGCCGACAAGGGCGGCGCGGCCGACGTGACGGCCCACAACCTGGCCGAGCTGTCGCTGGGGCCGGGGGCCGCCGTCGATGACGACACGATCGTGATCGTCACCACGCTCACCGACACCGGCACGCCGCCAACGTTGCGGTACGTCTTCGATCACCCCGTCTACGCGAAGTACCTGAGCTGACCGCCATGCCGTACGCCGCCACGTGGACCAATGCGAACGCACAGGGCAGGCTCGACGCCGGCGAGCAGACCGTATGCTTCTGCGACGCCGATGAGCTTGCCGACGCCGTCAACCGCCGCCGAATGCTGACGTACCAGGAGCCGCAGGACTTCACTTCCGATGTCGCCGCCGGCCTGTGGGTGCGGGCGCGAACGCTGGCAACGGCCGAAACGCCGCCATTCGACAACCTGCGCGACGCGCTCGCCGGGAAGATCATCGACGCGCCCACGGGCACGCTCGGCGGGTCCCCCGCGACGCCGGCGGCGATGGACTGGCTCTGGCCGGTGGCCGGCGAGGATGAGAACAAGCTCATCGTCAGCGGCGCGGCCGGCGCGGGCGAGATCAGCCTGTTGGAGAAGCTCAACGGCACCGACGACTGGACGGACGCCGTACTCACGGCGGGCCAGACCGCTATCCGCGCCGTCCACTTCAACGAGCTGCGCCAGGTGGCCGAGTGGCTCCGCCGCGGGCGCTGGCGCCTGCCGGTCTACTTCGGCAACGGCCTGTACTCCCCCCTGCCCGACACGCCGTGGCTCGGCGACCTCATCGCCAACAACGGCACGCACGAGCTTCGCAGCTTGGGTTTCGCGGTGCTGCGCACGGGCGAGGTGCCCGATCTCGGTCTGACCGAAGTCACGGCCCGCCCTGGCAGCTACCTGGAGATCACAACCAATCTCAATTGCACCGTCGAGGTCTACCGCTGCCTGAGGGCGGTGGACTTCATCGACGACGCGGCCACGTGGAACGACTACGACCCGAGCGCCTCGGCGGGGTGGACGGCCCCGGGCGGCACGGGCGCCGGCGACGCCGTGTACGTCGGCAGCGTTTCGCTAACGGCCGGCGTGGCGGGCAGCCTCTCGGGCGCCAACCTGGCGGCGGCCTTGCAGGCCATGATCGACGGCGCCGAACAGAACCTGCTGGTCCGCCGGGGCGACACCGGCCCGGAGAGCATCGCCATCGCGGGCACGCTGGTGGTCGAGTTCGACCTGGACAGCCCGCCAAACTGACCGCGGCGGCGGATGGGCGGAAGGAAGGTGCATGACATTGCTGGCGCTGATGTCCGATCTCGCGAGCCTCGGGGCCGCCGGCGTTATGGGGGCGATGTGGCTGTGGGAGCGCCGCCTCAGCCGGACACGCGAGCAGCAGCTCACCGAGGCCCACGACCGCATCGGTCGCGACGAACAGCGCCTTGGCCAACTGACACGCGTTGTCGAACAGAACACCGCCGCCGTCTCGCGCTTCACCGAAACGCAGCGGCAGGTCGCCGAAACACTCAAGGACCTCGCAAGGGAGCTGCGCCATGAACACCAAAGCTAGCCGGTTCGCATTCCGCGTGGCGCTCGTCGCTGTCGCCGCCCTCGGCATGGGCGGCTGCGGCGCGCCGGGCGCCACGCTCGACCTCATCACCGTCGCCCGCCGGGGCCTCGCGCTCGCCGATCAGGCGGAGGCCGGGCAGCACGCCGAGCTTCTCGGACGCCTTGACGCCCAGGTCGCCGCCCTCGACGCCGCCTTCGACGCGGACGTGCGCCTCGTCGGCGCCGGGCAGCTTGCCACCGCCGACGGACAGCCCGTGGCCCTGACGCCGGAGTGGGTGATCTCGGCGAGGAAGGGCTACGCGGCTGCGCGCGGCCTGCTGGCGGAGGATCGCCGCTCGGCCGAAGCCGCGCATGCCACGCGCCTGGACAACCTGAAGGCCGCCGACGAGGCGCTCGACCTGGCGGCGCAGCTCATCGCGCGGCAGTGGGCCGTGTCGGAGCAGGTACGGCAGCAGCTTATCGAGGTGCACAGGAGACTCAGCAATGGCCAGTGAAGTCGTCGAACAGATCGTCGCGCGCGCCGTCGGGCAGGCCTACGAGGTCTGGGCCGCCGAACACCCCTCGCTCGCCGCCGTCATCGATCGCATCGTCGTGACGGAGCGGACGGTGGAATCGCTGCGGGCCAGCGAGGCGTACCGCGCGGCCGTCGCGGCCTATCACGAAAGCCGCAACGAGTTGGACCTCATCAGCAAGCTGGCGGAACTGGCGGCGCCGGTCATCGACAAGCTGCTCGGCGTGTAGCCGACCCGGCGGGACCGCCGCCCGAACCGGCCACCCACGATCGAACGAAAGGACCCGGACCATGCGAAGCTTTCTGGAGCGGATTTCGTCGCGCAAGTTCCTGACGGCGCTGCTGGTGCAGGCGGCGGCAGTGGTGGCCCTGTTCTGGCCGCACCACGCCTCGGCCGCCACCGAAGCCGCCACGCGCATCGCCGCCCTGGCCACCCTCCTCCTCGCCGCCCTCGGCTACGGGAAGATCGAAGCGGAAGTGGACCAGTCGAGGAACTCGAGCGAGTAGGCGCCAATCATCAGGATCACCGCGTCGAGACCGGGTCGTGCTTGCCGAGCAGGGCGCGAACGCCCTGCCGACGGCAGAGATCGAGGAGCGGACCGGTAGCGTGCTCGCGGGTGACGTCGTCCGGCAGGCACCAGCTCACGCCGCGGAACATAAAGCGGGCGGTTACGCCCAACGGTGCGCAGGCGTTCAGAGTCCGTCGCGTCGCCCGGGCAACTCGGTTTTCTTCTTAGGCTTGCATTCACGCGGCGGCGGCGCATCATGTCCGGGCGGCCCGAACACGGGCGGAGAGCACGCCATGGCCATCGACTTCACCGCCGACGACTGGACGCGCATTCGCGACACGTACGCCGCCTGGTGGGCCGGCGAGCTGGACCGCCCCCTGATCAACGTCACCGTCGGCGGGCGCGACCCCGGCCGCGACGTGCCGCAACTGCCCCACCGCGACTTCGCCGCCTGCTACGGCCTCGAGGTCCCCGACGAGCAGATCGTCGACCGCTGGGACTACGACCTCTCGTGCCGCACCTATCCCGGCGACGCGTTCCCGCACGTGTGGCCGAACTTCGGGGCGGGGGCGATGGCGGCGTTCATGGGGGCTGGTCTGGAGCCCGATGAGCGCACCGTCTGGTTCCACCCGGCCGAGCAGCGCGAGATCGGCGACATTCACTTCGCCTATCAGCCGGGCAACGTCTGGCTGGAGCGCATCAAGGACATCTGTCGCGCCGGCATGGAGCGTTGGAACGGCCTTGTGCAAGTAGCGATGACGGACCTCGGGGGGAACCTGGACATCCTCTCGACGTTCCGCCCGGCCGAAAGGCTCCTGCTGGACCTGTACGACCATCCCGATGAGGTCAGGCGGCTGACGTGGGAGACCCACGAGCTGTGGTTCCGCTACTTCAACGAGATCAACGCGGTGCTGCAGCCGGCGAATCCGGGCTACACGGCGTGGGCGCCGATCTACTCGGCCCAGCCGTACTACATGCTCCAGTGCGACTTCTGCTACATGATCGGCCCGCAGATGTTTGA
>CAZMDT010000201.1:0-321 GCA_964564965.1 uncultured Planctomycetaceae bacterium
GCGCTGGCGGCGGCGGCGATGGAGCGCGGCCTGCACGTCCACCTGGAGAAGCCCCCCACCGCCACCATCCAGGAGCTGGACGCCCTGCGCCGAACGCAGCAGAAGACCGGCCGGCTGTGCCTGGTGGGCTTCCACCAGATCCACGCCGTCCATACGCAGTGGCTGAAACGTCGCGTCGTCGCCGGACGGCTGGGGGCGCCGCGGACGATCACCTGCCGGGCGGGCTGGCCGAGAACGCGCGGGTACTACGCGCGGAATGAATGGGCCGGCCGACTGAAAAGCGGCGGCGCGTGGGTGCTCGACGGGCCCGCCACCAACGCC
>CAZMDT010000201.1:331-5906 GCA_964564965.1 uncultured Planctomycetaceae bacterium
TGGCCCACCAGGTGAACAACATGCTGTACGTCGCCTCGCCGTCCGCGGGCGGCTACGCCGGGCCCACAGCCGTCCGCGCGGAACTCCACGCCGCCGGGCCGATCGAATCCCATGACACCGCCGCCATCGAGATCGCCACCGACGCCGGCGCCACCGTGCTCTGGCTGGGGAGCCACTGCTCCGGGGGCCAGTTCGGGCCGGTCATCGAGCTCGACGCCACCGGCGGGCGGGCCGTCTGGCAGCCCGGGGGCCAGGGCGTCGAAATCACCTACGCCGACGGCAGCCGCGAGTCGTGCACCGTGGACGACAGCCGCCCCAACATGATCGCCAACTTCATCGAGGCCGTCCGCCGGGGCGACGGCGGCGTCCTCCGCTGCACGCTCGAGGATGCGCGGAACTTCACGCTGGCGGTCAACGGCGCCCACGAGAGCAGCGGGCGCGTGCACCGGATCGGCCCCGCGCACACGCACCTCGAGGGCGAGGGCGACCAGCAGCGGACCGTCGTGGACGGGCTGGACGATTGGCTCGCGGAGGCGGCCCGGCTAAGATGCCTCTTCAGCGAGTTGCCCGCTTCGCCGCCCTGGTCGGCCGCCGGGCAGCGGTTCGACCTCGCCGGATACGACCGCTTCCCGCAGCGCTTCCGCGTCGACTGACGCGCCAAACGCGATGCTCAAGGAACACAGCCAAGTCTTCGTCGCGCTGATGGGCGTGCTCGACCTGGCGGTCACGTGCGCGGCCTGGCTGGTCTGCTATTTCGTGCGGTTCCACAGCGGGTGGATGCCCTACAGCGGCCCGCGGCCGGGGCTGGCCGACGTCGGCGACGTCATCGTCATCACGCTGCTGCTGGTGCTGCTGGTGTTCGGGCGTCTGGGGCTCTACCGGCCGCGGCGGCTGATGTCGCCGGCGGTCGAGCTGTTCGACGTCCTCCGCGCCTGCCTGGCGGTGTGGATCATCGAGGTGGTGGTCGGGCACTTCCTGCACAGCGCGCCGATGTCGCGCAAGATGCAGGGGATGTTCCTGGTGGTCTGGCCGTTGATGCTGATCGCATACCGGGGCACGGCTCGGCTAGCGCTGCGCCGGGCCCGCCGCCGGGGGCGGAACCTGCGGTCGTGTGCGATCGTCGGCACCGGGCGCCTCGGCCAGACCCTCTGCCACACCCTCCGCGCCCAGCGATGGACCGGCTACGAGATCGCCTACTTCGTGGACGACCGGCGCGCCGGCGAGGAGCTGCTGGGCGTGCCCGTTCGCGGGCCGATCCGCGGGGTGGACGCCCTCGTCGCCGAGCACCCCGTGGAC
The DNA here is from genome assembly GCA_964564965.1 of uncultured Planctomycetaceae bacterium. Classification (GTDB taxonomy): domain Bacteria; phylum Planctomycetota; class Phycisphaerae; order SM23-33; family SM23-33; genus CAZMDT01. The sequence goes on from CAZMDT010000201.1 coordinate 1,628, forward strand.
GCGGTGTTCGTGGCGCTCGGGCGCGGGCGCTCCGGCGATCTCGAGGCCGCTCTCGACGGGCTCTCCGGCGAGGTCGTCGACGTCAACGTCGTGCCCGACCTGCTGAGCTTTCAGTTCCTCCGGCACGACGCCGGGCAGGTCGGCACGCTGCCGGTGGTCAGCCTGACCCACAGCCCGCAGACCGGCTGGAACGCCGCCATGAAGCGCGGCTTCGACGTGATCGTCTCGGCGGCGCTGATCGTCCTTCTCACCCCGCTGATGGCCGCCATCGCCGTCGCCATCAGGCTCACGAGCCGTGGGCCCGTCTTCTACTGCCAGAAGCGTGCCAGCCTCGGCGGCCGGCGGTTCGTCATCGTCAAGTTCCGCTCGATGGTCGAGAGGGCGGAGGACGAAAACGGCGCGGTCTGGGGCGACGGGCCCGACGACCCGCGCGCCACGCCGCTGGGGCGCGTGCTCCGCCAGCTCGGGCTCGACGAGCTGCCGCAACTGTTTAACGTGCTGGTGGGCCAGATGTCGCTGGTGGGCCCGCGGCCGGAGCGGCCGGAGTTTATCGAGCGCTTCAGCCGGCAGGTCCCGCGCTACATGCTGCGCCACCACGTGAAGGCGGGCATCACGGGTTGGGCGCAGGTGAACGGATACCGCGGGCGGACGGACCTCAGGAAGCGCATCCAGTACGATCTCTATTACATCAGCCGGTGGTCGTTCGCCTTCGACCTGTACATCCTGCTGCTGACGTTCATCCGCTGCTTCGTGCCGGCGCGGCGGGGCGCGCCCGCCGACAGGCCATGAGGCGGCGCGCGTGTTCGCGGCGGACGACACGATCGTGGCGGTGTCGACGGCGGCGGGGGCGTCGCCGCGGGGGATCGTCCGGCTGAGCGGGCCGAGAGCCGTCGAGCTGGCGGGGGGCTGCTTCGTGTCGGACGCCAGGCCGCTCGCGGAGCTGGGCGGCTTCCGCTGCGTTGGCGGCGTGGCGACATTCGGGCCGGAGGGCATCGCGCTGCCCGCCCGGGCGTACGTCTTCCGCGAGCCCCGCAGCTACACGCGGCAGGACGTGGTGGAGCTTCACATCCCCGGCTCCCCGCCGGCTGCCGGGGCGCTGCTCGACGCCCTCATTGCCGCCGGCGCCCGCCATGCCCAGCCGGGCGAGTTCACCGCCAGGGCCTTCTTCGCCGGGCGGATCGACCTGTCGGAGGCGGAGGCCGTTGCCGACGTGATCAACGCGGCGGACGATGCCCAGTTGCGGGCGGCCGTGGCGACGCTGGGGGGCGAGGTGCACCGCCTGTGCCGCCGGGCGGCTGATGACCTGGCCGACGTGCTGGCCGCCGCCGAGGCGTCCATCGACTTCGCCGAGGAGGGCATCGAGATCGGGACGGCGGCCGCGCTGGCGCAGCGAGTGGGCGAGGTGGCCGGCCGCCTGCGTGACGTGGCCGGCCGCGCAGCCGACATGCCGGAGACGGCCGAACGCCCGCACGTCGTCATTGCGGGGCGCCCGAACGTCGGCAAGAGTTCGCTGCTCAATGCCCTGGCCGGGGCGGAGCGGGCGATCGTGTCGGCGATGGCGGGCACGACGCGCGACGTGCTGGCGGCGACGGCGACGATCGGCGGAGCGGCCGTGGTGCTCCAGGACGCCGCCGGACTGACGGGCTGGGCAGGTCGACCCGAGCCCGGCCAGGAGGAGCCGGCGCCCGCTGACGCGCTCGAAGCGGCCGCCGGCGGGGCGGCACGGCGGGCGGTCCGCGCCGCGGACGTGATCCTGTTCGTCGTCGACGCCACGGCCGCGGCGTTCGAAGAGGACCTGCGGCTGCTCGAGGACGTTCGCCGCCAGAACGCCCGCGCGCCGCTGGTGCTGCTGGCGAACAAGAGCGACCTTCCCGCTGATGCCCCGGGCGAGGCGGTCCACCGGCTGAGCGAAGCCGCGGGCCCGGCGGCGCTGGCGATCTCGGCGTTGCGAGGCGATGGGCTTCCGGAGCTGCGCGAAAAGCTCGCCGAGGAGCTGAACGTATCGGCGCCGCGCGGGGGCGAGGCGCTCGGCCTGCACGGGCGTCAGCGGCGCTGCCTGCTGGCCGCCGCGGACGCCGCCGGCGAGGCGAAGGCCCTTCTTGCCGGCGCAAGCGACATCGCCGACGTGGCCGAGATCGCCGCCGTCGAGCTCCGCGCCGCCCTCGCACAGCTCGGGCAGATCAGCGGGGAGATCGTCAGCGAAGACATCCTCGGGCGCATCTTCGCCCGCTTCTGCATCGGCAAATGAAAGCGCCCGGCACCTTGCGGGACCGGGCGCTCGACAGTCATGCCATCCACCTCTCAGCCCTGTCGGCCCCCGCGTCAGCCGTCATCGATGGTCGCGCGGTCGGCCTCGACCTGCTCGAACCAGGTCTCCAGGTCACGGAGCATGCGGTGAGCCCGGTCCGGCTCGGCCTCGGCGAGGTCGTTCTGCTCGAGCGGGTCGGCGGCGAGGTCGAACAGTTGCGCCGGCGGAGGCGGAGGCACGTCGCGCGCGGGCTCGGCGCCCCCCAGAATCCCGTAGTATTCGAAATGTTCCGGGCCGTACATCGACACCCACAGCCAGTGGATGTTCGGCACCTTGAACGCCTCGTCGATCCGCGGGCGGACGAGCTTCCAGTCGCCGTCGCGGACGGCCGCGTTGCACGTCACCAGCGGCGTGTAGCGGTTCCACTGCCAGAATCGCCGCGTGCAGACCTCGCCCCCCTCGCCCATCAGGACGGGCAGCACGTTGACGCCGTCGACGGGCAGGTTGTCGGCGGGCACCTCGAGCCCGGCCGCCGCCAGCAGCGTGGGGAACCAGTCGGCGAAATGGACCATCTCGTCCACGGCCCGACCGGGGGCGAACCGGCCCGGCCAGCGGAGCACAGCCGGCACGCGGATGCCGCCTTCGTACGTCAGCCCCTTGGCGCCGCGCCAGTTGCAATTGAAGCGCGTCTGGCAGTTGTCGCCCTCCCCGCCGAATGCCGGCCCGTTGTCGCTGGTGAACAGCACGAGGGTGTTGTCCTCGAAGCCCTGGGCGGCAAGCGTCTCCAGGATTCGCCCGATGCCGCGGTCCATGCGGCGGACCATGCCGTAGACGGTGCTGACGCCCCGGGTGTAGTTGCCCGTCTCGGCGAAGGGCCGCACGTCCTCTTCGGGGCACTGAAGCGGCGTGTGCGGGGCGTTGTACATGACCTGGAGGAAGAACGGGCGCCCGCGCTTCTGGCGACCGAGGAAGCCGCAGGCCTCCTCCGTCCACACGTCGGTGAGGTAGCGCCCGTCAGAGCGGCGGATGTCGGGCCCGAACTCGACGCGCCACTGGTAGTAGTCGTGCATGCCGCCGCGGAAGCAGACGGCCTCGTCGAAGCCGCGGCGCATCGGATGGTAGCGCGGGTCGAAGGCCCCCAGGTGCCACTTGCCGACGTGGGCGGTCCGGTATCCGGCGGCCCCGAGCACGTCGGCGAGGGTCGTCTCGCGGAGGGCGAGCCGCTCCAGCCCGTGCCACTCCAGCGTGTCGATCGAGCCGGTGCGGTGCGGGTAGCGCCCGGTCAGCAGCGTCGCCCGCGACGGGTTGCACACCGGCGAGGCGGTGTACTGCTGCCTCAGGCAGATCCCCTCCCCGACGAGCCGGTCGATGGCGGGCGTCTGCGTGCGCCCCTCGCTGAAGCACCCGAAGTCGCCGTAGCCCATGTCGTCGGCCACGATCTCAACAATGTTCGGTCGCTCGCGAGTGCTCCTGCCGGCCATGCCTGTCTCCCGGGTTCCCCCACCGCGTTCCGCCGCGGCCGGGGGGCCTTCGCCGTGGGCGGGGGAGTATACCCCGGCGGCTTCGCCCGGGCAATCTGGCGGCGGGCGGGGGTCGGCGCGTAGAATATGCTGCACGGACGCCGGGCGGCTGGTGGGCGGCGTGGGCACGGAGGCGGCGGCCCGGGCCATGTCGGAAAGGAACGACCAATGGATATCCGGAAGTACCTGAAGCAGGAAAAGGTGGCGTTCGAGGTGCACGAGCATACGCCGGCCTACACGGCGCAGGAGCTGGCGGCAGAGGAGCACGTCAGCGGCAACATGCTGGCCAAGGCGGTGGTGGTTCGCGCGGGCAGCGGCTACGCGCTGTGCGCCCTGCCGGCCAGCTACAAGCTGGACATGAAGAAGGCGGCCAAGGCGCTGGGCTACGAGCGCGTCCGCCTCGCCGACGAGACGGAGATGAGCAAGCTGTTCCCCGACGTGGAGGTGGGCGCCGAGCCGCCGTTCGGCAACCTGTACGACCTGCCGACGCTGGTGGACCAGCACCTCGCCG
>CAZMDT010000202.1:0-5816 GCA_964564965.1 uncultured Planctomycetaceae bacterium
AGATGCAATACCTCGGAGAGCTGATCCTGATCGCGGTGGGGGCCGCCGTGATCAACAACTTCGTGCTGCACTACTTCGTGGGCATCTGCCCGTTCCTGGGCGTCTCGCGGCGGGTGGACACGGCCTTCGGGATGGGCTGCGCGGTGACGTTCGTGGTGTCGATCGCGGTGTCGCTGAGCTGGGCGTTCACGTACTTCGTGCTGCGCCCGGGGGCGCCGCTGACGACGTGGATCACCGGGCGCGAGATCGACCTCCGCGTGCTCAACTACATCGTGTACATCTTCGTCATCGCCTCCAGCGTTCAGCTCGTGGAGATGTACGTCCGCAAGTTCTTTCCGCCGCTGTACAAGAGCTTCGGCGTCTACCTGCCGCTGATCACCACCAACTGCGCGATCCTGTTCGCCTGCCTCTACGTCATGAAGAACGTCGTCGACGTGCCCGCCGCCCGGCGGTGGGACCTCGTGGAGTCGCTCACGCTGGCGGTCTTCGCGGGGCTCGGGTTCACCCTCGCGATCGTGATCATGGCCGGCATCCGCGAGGAGCTGGACCACTGCGACGTGCCCCGCCCCCTGCGCGGGGCGGGCATCACGCTGATCGTCGCCGGCATCCTGGCGCTGGCGTTCATGGGCTTCACCGGCGTCGACCGCGGCCTGGCCAGTCTGTTCAAGTGAGGAGCCCCCCGCCGTGACACTCACCATCCTGATCGCCGCCGCGACGATGCTGGCCCTGGGGCTGGTGATGGCCTACGTGCTCGGCTGGGCCAACCGCACCTTCCACGTCGCCGTCGATCCGCGCGTCGAGCAGGTCGGCGAGGCCCTGCCCGGGGCGAACTGCGGCGGGTGCGGCTACGTCGGCTGCAACGAGTACGCCGAGGCCGTCGTCCTCAAGGGCGAGGACATCCGCAAATGCACCGTGGGCGGCGTGAGCTGCGCCACGGCGTTGGCGAAGATTCTGGGCGTGGCGCTGGAGCAGAGCTGGCCGAAGCGGGCGGTCGTCCACTGCGGGGCGAAGCTGTCGGACCGCCTCAAGCGCAGCGGCTACCGCGGCGAGCCCACCTGCGGGGCCGCCAATGTCATCTCCGGCATCCAGGGCTGCACTTACGGATGTGTCGGGCTCGGCGACTGCGAGCGCGCCTGCGCCTTTGACGCCATCCACATCATCGACGGCCTCGCCGTCGTCGACTACCGCAAGTGCGTCGGCTGCGGGGCCTGCGAACGCGCCTGCCCGCGCCACATCATCTCCATGGTGCCCTTCAAGGCCGAACGCATGCTCGTCGTCGCCTGCGCCAACCGCGACTTCGGCAAGGACGTCAAGGCCGTCTGCAAGGTCGGCTGCACCGGATGCAGGCTCTGCCAAAAGCTCAGCGAGCTGTTCACCGTCGAGGACAACCTGCCGGCCATCAACTACGAGGCCTACGACCCCAGCCGCCCGGAGGACGTCGTGCAGGCCGTCGAGAAGTGCCCGATGAAGCGGCTGCTGTACGTGGGGACCCCGACGGCGAAGGACCTGGCGGCCACGGCCGACGAGGAGCTGCCCGCCGTGGTCGAGGCCGACTTCAAGACCACCGCCGACAAGGCCGACTGGCGGGGCTAGGCCGCCCCGCGCTTTCCACTCGCCACGCCGCGCTCCCGGCGTGCTTCCCGCTCTTCACTTGCCACTCGCCACGGCCTGCTCTGCCCTCACTTTCCCCGAAGCTCCCGACGATTCTCCGCGAGGTGGGCGAACAGCGCCGCCACGGCAGCGCACAGCACCGTCGTCGCCGGAATGTACCCCATCGCCTTGTCGGCCAACGTCTCATCCACCAGCCCCTGAACCAGCGCCGCCCATATCCCCGCGCCGCAGACCGCCCCCAGCCCCGCCCCGCGCAGCAGCGCCCGCAGCACGCTCCGCGCGGTGCTGCCGAACGGGACGATGAGGCACGCCGCCGACGCCATCGAAACCACCGGCGGGCCCACCTGTTGGACGCCGCGCATCAGCATCGTCGGGAAGTACCCCAGCGCGAAGAATGCCGCGATCGACCACGAGATCCGCGCGATGCGCCGGTAGGTGGTGTTGGGGGCCCGCCTGGCCATGGGTGCGCTCCGAGGGCCGCTAAGGCCCGGCGGCCGGGGACGTGGGAAGCTCCCCCGCCACCAGCCGAACGAACCCCGGCGTGGCGTGCACGCCGAACGCCCGCTCCGGGCCGGTGATGATCATCGCTTCGACGCCCTGCGGCAGCAGGACGAACCCACCGGGGCCGAGGACGCTCAGGGCCGTCGCCCACGCGTCCGCCACCACCGCCGTCTCCGCCTTCACCGTCACCGACGAGGGCGTCTCGCCCGCCACCAGCGCCATGTAAGGCGGGCTTTGGCCCTCGCGCGGGTCGACGATGTGGCTGTAGCGTTTGTCGCCGACCTCGTAGCCGCGGTAGTACGCCCCGCTGGTGCACACGGCCCCGTCCTCCAGTTGCAGCGTGCAGAAGACCTCCTCGCGGAACGGGCTGCGCACGCCGATGATCCACCGCTGGCCCGACGCCGGCTTGCCGAAGCACCGGATGTCGCCGCCGACGTTGACCAGCCCGCCCTCGACGCCGGCCGACCGCATCGCCTCCACCGCCTGGTCGATGCCGAACCCCTTCGCAATCCCGCCGAGGTCCACGCCCGCCGACGCCTGGCGCTTCGCCGCCCCGCCGCGGCGGAGTCGGAGGTCGCCCCAGGTGGACGCGGCCCGCGCGTGCGTCCGCTGGGCCTCGATGGGCACGCGCCCGGCCTGGCCCTCCTCCTGCCACAGCCGGTAGAGCGGCAGGCCCGTCACGTCGAAGGCGCCGCGGCTCTGCTGCCACACCTGCCGCCCCACCTCCAGCACCTTGAGCGTCTCCGGCGTGAGCTTGACGAACACGTTGGCGTCGGCGGCGTTCAGGCGGGCCACGTCCGAGCCGGGCAGGCGCCAGCTCATCCGCACCTCCACGTCGCGCAGCGCCTGCTCGCCCTCCTCCAGGGCGGACCGCGCCTTCCGCCCCTCCGTGCCCCGCGTCACCACCGTCAGCTCCGTCTCGGTGCCCATCACCAGCGCCGGACGCGACGTCCGCGCCTGAAGGTGCAGCCCCTCCGTCTGCCAGATCGCCACACCCGTGACGACCACCAGCGCGGCGATGCTCGCCCGGCCGATCAGCCGCTTGTGCCTGCTCATGAGGCGCCGCAGGGGCGTCATGCCCGGCCTCCCACGTGCTCAGCCGTCACGACGGAGTGCATGCCGCCGCGCGGCCTGAAGGTGCCGGTGACGGTCATCCGCCGCGGGTGCAGGGCCGACACCAGGTCGTCCAGAATCCGGTTCACCACGTCCTCGTAGAACACGCCCTCGTTGCGGTAGGCCTGGAGGTAGAGCTTGAGGCTCTTGAGTTCCACGCACAGGCGGTCGGCGACGTACTCGATCTCGATGGTGCCGAAGTCGGGCTGGGCGGTCCGGGGGCAGACGCTGGTGAACTCCGGCGCCACGTGCCGGATCACGTAGTCCCGGTTCGGATGCGGGTTGTCGAACGTCTCAAGCTCGGGCATGGGGCCTTACGGGCGTCCGGCCGGGGTGTCGCTCAACTCCAGGTACGCCGTGTCGCCGAAGCAACGGACCTTCATTTCTTACCTCTGAGCGGTCGGCCAAAGAACGCGTTGTGCACCGTCTCCGTCTTCCAGCAGTACCCCCCGGAGATATCTGCCGCCCGCCTCTTTGGTCGAAGCCCGGCGCCGCATTCGGCCGCCCGCCTGCACTTCCTCGCGCAGCGGACTCTCAATCACCGTCCGAGCCCGTCCAACCCGGATCGCGGCCGAGCGGCGCGCTTCTTCGGGGCGCCTGGGCCATGAGGGCCTCGTGGGCCTCGCGCGGCAGCTCGACCCGGACGAAATAGGACTCGGGGTAGAGATAGTCCTCTCCGGACTCATCGATGGCGCGGATGTACCCCTCCCTGGCGGCCTGTTCATCCGCCAGCACGACGTATACCTTCCGCAGCGCGAGGTCGTCACAGTCCTCGTTCCGCACGCACAGCGCGAATTCCTTCTCAACCGCTGCCTTGGCCAGGGTCGCTCAGTCCGGGAGCCGCTTGATCTTTATCTTCCCGCGCTCGATTCCGTGTGCCTCATACCAGTGCAGCTCCGCCCGCCGCAGGCGCCCGTTCGCCAGGCGAACCGACGCAATGCCCTTCATCTTGCGCCAGCGTCCGGGCCCGTACCGGCGTCTCAGGCGGACGATGCCCCGAATCCGCCCGCCAACCGCGATCGTCTGCACCGGGTCTATTGTACCAACGACTTCGAAGTGCATGCCATGCCCTGCCTCATTCGCTGGCCCTTGCGGCTGGCGAGAGGCGATTGTACGGTCGAGGCCGTGGACGGCAAGAGCGACAGAGCGGCGGTGGTGCTGCTGTCGGGCGGGATGGACTCGGCGACGACGCTGGCGATCGCCCGCGACCGCGGGTTCGCCTGCCACGCGCTGAGCTTCGATTACGGCCAAAGGCACCGGCTCGAGCTGGAGGCGGCCCGGCACGTGGCGGCCGCGCTGGGGGCCGTGGAGCATCGCGTCGTGCGGCTGGATCTCTCGGCCGCAGGCGGCTTCGGCCACAGCGCGCTGACCGACGACATGCCGGTCCCCAAGGACCGGGAGGGAATCCCAAACCTCAGACCCGACATCCGAAGCGGCGAGCGGTCCGCAACCCGCGATCCACAATCCGCGATTCCCGCCACCTACGTCCCCGCCCGCAACACGGTCTTCCTGTCGGTGGCGCTGGGCTACGCGGAGATCATCGGCGCGTTCGACATCTTCATCGGCGTCAACGCGGTGGACTACTCGGGCTACCCCGACTGCCGGCCGGCGTTCGTGGAGGCGTTCGAGCGGCTGGCGAACGTGGCGACCGCCGCCGCCGTCGAGGGCCGGGGAGCCTTCAGCCTCCACGCCCCGCTGCTCCGGATGACGAAGGCCGAGATCATCCGCACCGGGCTTGCCCTGGGCGTGGACTTCTCCCTCACTCGCAGTTGCTACGACCCGTCGCCCGAGGGCGCCGCCTGCGGGCGATGCGACGCCTGCCGACTCCGCCTGAAGGGCTTCCACGAGGCCGGGGCCGAAGACCCCGCGCCCTACCAGCCGTAGCCGCCTCGCTCAGCCCCGCCTCCGCCGTCGGATCAGCGCCGCGACGGCGCCCGAGCACCCCAGGCCAACCAGGACAAGCGTGACCGGCTCGGGGATCAGCCCGGTGCTCAGCAGGGACGGATCCCAGTAGACGAACCCGCGCGTCTCGCCGGCGTCTTCGTACGTGCCGACGATGAACCCGAGGTCGTTGATGCCGTACGCTGCCTCGAGGTCCCACGTGCCCGGTGCGAGGAGAACGTCCTCGAGGTTCTGGAACCCGCCGACCAGGTCCCATATGAGCGCCAGCTTGCCGCTGTCGGTCTCATACCCGACGCACGAGCCGAAGTTGTTCACGTCCTCGAAGACCGTGTGGTTCCCGCTGGCGAACTCGTGCACCGTCCCGTCCGGTTCGACGAGGAAGCCCTGCTGCTTGTAGCTTGCGGAGCCGACCTCGACGCCCGTGACGTACCCGGCGTTGGAGATATCGCCGCCGCCGCTCACGATGCCGGTGTTCGTGCCTCCGAGCATGTCGTTGGTGAGCCCGAGGTCCGCCCACGCCGGCGAGACGTCGGATGAATCGTACGTGCTGGCGCGATTGTTCGGGTCGCGCATGAAGAGCACGCCACCGTCGTTGAGGTGGATCGGGCGCCGCCCGACGCCGCTCCATGCGCCGAGGTCCTCGATGTCGTACTCGTGCAGGCAGCCGTCGCAGTCGGCCAGGTGCGCCC
>CAZMDT010000203.1:0-5813 GCA_964564965.1 uncultured Planctomycetaceae bacterium
ACCATGACCGCGGCGGCGCCATCACCGAGGAATACCGCACGCTGCGGACGAACCGCCGCTCGGGCAGCCTGCTGGCCTGCATCGACCGCACGTGCACCGGGGCGGGCGCGCGGCTGCTGGAGCGCTGGCTGACCTTTCCGCTCACCCGCTACAGCGCCATCGCCGCCCGCCAGGACGCCGTGGAGGAGCTGCTCGCCGACCGCGCCCGCCTGGCGGCGCTCCGCGAGCGGCTCGCCGAGACCTCGCAGATCGACCGCATTGCCGCCAACATCTCCATGGCCCGCGTGCGCCCGCGAGAGCTGGTCGCCCTCGGGGCGACGCTCCGCGTCCTGCCGGGGCTGGCGGAGGCGCTCGGGGAGACGGGGGCGGAGCTGCTGGCGGACCTGCGGCCGAAGCTCACGGGCCTGGACGAGCCGGCGGGGCTCATCGATCGCGCCATCGACCCCGACTGCCCCAACGTGCTGCGCGAGGGCGGCGTGATCGCCACGGGCTTCGAGGCGGACCTCGACCGCCTGCGGCGTGTCGGCACGGACGGGCAGAGCTGGCTGGCGGGCTACCAGGCGGAGCAGGCGCGGCGGCTGGGCATCGCCAACCTGAAGGTCGGCTACAACAAGGTGTCGGCTACTACATCGAGGTCACCCACCCGCACCGCGACCGCGTGCCGGACGACTACGTTCGCAAGCAGACGCTCAAGAACGCCGAGCGCTACATCACCGAGGAGCTGAAGCGCTACGAGAGCGACGTGCTGACCGCCGACGAGCGGGCCAAGGCGCTCGAGGCGAGGCTCTTCGAGCAGGTGCGGGCGGCGCTCGCCGCCGACGTGCCGCGGTTCCAGCGCGCCGCCGAGGCCCTCGCCGCCCTCGACGTGCTCGCCGCGCTCGCCCAGCTCGCCCTGGAGCGCGGCTACACGCGCCCGGCCATCACGCAGGACAACGTCCTGCACATCACGGCCGGCAGGCACCCCGTCCTCGCCGAGCAGCTCCGCGAGCAGTTCGTCCCCAACGACGTGGACATGCAGGCCGACGAGGACCGCCTGCTCATCATCACCGGGCCGAACATGTCCGGAAAGAGCACCTACATCCGCCAGGCGGCGCTGCTGGTGCTGATGGCGCAGACGGGCAGCTTCATTCCGGCGGAGGAGGCGACGATCGGGCTGGTGGACCGGATTTTCACGCGCGTGGGGGCCGCCGACGAGCTGACGAGGGGGCTGTCGACGTTCATGCTGGAGATGGTGGAGACGGCGAACATTCTGAACAACGCCACGGCGCGGTCGCTGGTGATTCTGGACGAGGTGGGGCGGGGGACGAGCACCTACGACGGGCTGGCGCTGGCGTGGTCGGTGTGCGAGCACATCGCGTTGCGCATCCGGTGCCGGACGCTGTTCGCCACGCACTACCACGAGCTGACCGAGCTGGAGAGCATTCTGGACGCCACGCGGAACCTGAACGTCGCCGTGCGGGAGTGGGCCGACGAGGTGATCTTTCTGCACAAGATCGTCAAGGGCGGCACCGACCGCAGCTACGGCATCCACGTGGCCCGCCTGGCGGGCGTGCCGAAGGAGGTCATCGACCGCGCCCGGGCCATCATGCCGCAGATTCAGGCCCACCTGGCGGACCACCTCGACATGCCGGAGCTGGCCGAGCGGGCCCGCCTGGCGGCGAAGCAGATGAAGCTGTTCGCCGAGCCGGGCGCCCGCGTCGCCCGCGACCTCAAAGCCGCCGACCTCGACCACCTCACGCCTGTGGAGGCCCTCGACCTGCTGCGAAAGCTGCGAGGAGAGCTCTGACGACGAGTCGGGCTCGCGGCTGGTGGGGACGGGGCGCGGACCTGGCTCACCGGGCGCGCCTATCATGGAGCGTGAGAGGCCGTAGCCAGAACGTCTCTGCCTTCACGTTAGTCGAGCTGCTGGTCGTGATTGCCATCATCGGCCTGCTGGCGACGATTCTGATGCCGGCCCTTCAGCGGGCGAAGGAGCTGGCCAGGGACGTCACCTGCCTGACGCAGATCGACGCGCAGCTCAAGGCCGTCCACCTCTACGCCGCCGAGCACGAGGGGCTGATGCCCACCGGGCCGGACGTGCCGCTGAAGTTCACCAGTTGGGGCGGCGTGCTGCCGCCCATCAGCCACGCCGCCAGCTTCCTCATCTGGGCCGGGCTGAACCAGGAGCTCAGCGCCCTCGGCGTGCTCGTCGAGAAGGACTTCCTCGGCTACGAAGCCATTTTCTGCCCCAACGACCCGGACGTCCGCCCGAGGCAGGAGTACGCCAGGCTGCGGGGGCGGACCAACGAGATCGGCTGGTGCTCGTACATGTACCGCCAGCTTGACGGGCAGGACACCGACCCGCCGAGGGACACCCGGCTGGAGGAGCTCGGCCTGAACGCCCGGGGCGAGCGGGTCACGGCGATCCTGTTCGACGCCCAGGTGACGATGGTCTGGGCCGACCTGCCGCTGAAGAGCCCCCACGGCGGGACGAAGTGCTCGGTGGGGTTCGTCCACGGCGGGGCGGCCACCGTCGCCAACACCGACGAGCGCCTGACGCTCAGGGGCAACACCTCGGCGACGTTCCAGCGGCTGGACACCATGCTGGAATACGCCGATACTCTCTCCCGGTGAGCGGGCGGCTGCCCGCCCGTCGGCGTGCGGCTATCGCGGCTCGCCCAGGGGCGTCGCCTCCAGCGGCACGGTCGTCCAGATCTTCCACGCCTCGCCGTAGCGGCGGAACACGTGCAGGCCGTCGAGAATGTTGTCCTGGAACGCCTCGCCGGCGACCTTCGTGGTCTTCTGCCGGAACCGCAGAACGGCGTAGTCGGCGTCCCGGCCGATCCAGCTCAGCGACAGCAGCTCGTACTTCAGGTCGAACGCCCGGAAGTACGTCTGCATCGCCAGGCGCGTCGTCCCGGCCACCGGCGAGGCCGGATGCAGCGTCGCCATCGCCGCCGGCAGGTCCTCCGCCTGTGAGGCCCGGAGGTTCGCCACGACGACCTGCCTCAGCGCCGCCATCAGCGCCTCGCGCTCGCCGTCCGCGCCGGCGGCGGGCTGCGTCGTCGGCTGGCCCCCGGCGCCGGCCACCAGCAGCAGCGCCGCGGCGGCGACGCCCAGGCCGCAGATCGTCACGATGTTCACGCGGGTTCGCATGGCATGGGCTCCTCTTGGGCTCCGGCGGGGGCGCCTATTCCCCGAGCGCCGACTGCTCGGCGGCGATGCGGTCCAGCAGGGCGTGTTTCCGCTCGTCGGGCCGGTAGCCCGCGGCACGGTGGGCGAAGTAATGCTCCGCCGCCCCGCGCAGCCCCTCGGCCAGCGTCACCTTGCACTCGAAGCGGCCGGCGGCGGACATCACCTTGCGGTTGTCGAACATCACGCTCCAGGTCTTATCGCCCAGCAGCGGCCCGGCCCAGTCGCCGTTGTACCGGATGAGCGTTTCGGAGGGCACGTGGACGACCCGGGGCTCCCGCCCGAGCGCCCGGCCCGTCTCGGCGAGGATGTCGTTCCACGTGAAGGCCTCCAGGTGCCGCGTGATGTGGAACGCCTCGCCGAGCGCCTTGGCGTTGCCGAGCAGGTTGCAGAACGGCACGGCGAAGTCGCTGCTGTGCGTCAGCGTCCAGAGGCTCGTGCCGTCGCCGTGGACGATCACCGGTCGGCCGTTGAGTATCCGCCACGCCCAGTCGTCCCCGCCGGCGATCCCGCCGGGAAAGCGCTTCCGGTGCGTGTGGCTCGGGCGGACGATGGTCACCGGCAGCCGGCCCGCCGCGTGCTGCTCGAGCAGGTACCGCTCCATCTCGATCTTCGCGCGGCTGTACGCCCAGTAGGGGTTGGCCAGCGGGGTGGCCTCGGTGATCACGTGGCTCCTCGGCGGCTTCTGGTAGGCGGAGGCGGACGAGATGAACACATACTGCCCGCAGCGCCCGCCGAAGACCGCCGCGTCGCGCTTCACCGTCTCGAGCTGGTAGGCCAGGAACTGGCACACCACGTCGAAGCGCCCCTCGCCGAGGGCCGCGCAGGCCGCCGCGTCGTCCCGGTCGCCCGTGACGTGCCGCACGCCCTCCGGCAGCGCCTCGGGCGTCCGCCCGCGGTTGAAGACCGTCACCTCGTGCCCGGTCTCGGCGCTGCGCCACACGCACGCGTGGGAGATCTCGCCGCTGCCGCCGATGTACAGGACCTTCATGCCCGCCGCCTTCCGCCCGCCCGCCATGCCGCGAGCCCGTTGATATCGCCGCCGTGCCCGCCTAGTATAGGCCCCGACATCACCCGACGCCATGCGCGCGCAGCGCCCTGCCGCCCGGAGCACAGCATGTCGACAGTCGAACAGATTCTCAGAGCCAAGGGGCCGGACGTCATCGTCGCCCGGCCGGAAAGCACCGTCATCGAGGCCGCCAAGCTGATGGCCGAGGCCAACGTCGGCTCCGTCATCGTGAAGGACGGCGAGGAGATCCGCGGCATCTTCACGGAGCGCGACCTGCTGCGCCGGGCCGTCGCCCGCGGCCGAGACCCCGCCGACACGCCCCTCGCCGAGGTCATGTCCTCGCCGGTCCGCAGTTGCTCGCTCGGCGACGACGTGGAGCGTATGGCCGACGAGCTGACGCGAGAGCACATCCGCCACCTGGCCGTCATCGAGGACGGCGCCCTCGTGGGGGTGATCAGCCTGCGCGACGTGATGGCCGCCCAGCTCCGCGACTCCCGCCAGAGGATCAAGGACCTCGAGGAGCAGACCGGCCAACCTTAGCGCCGCCGGGGGCACCGGCCGGTGCGCCGCGGCCCGCCCTCGCCCGCCCGGCGGTCAGTCCAGCTCGTCGCTGTGCTTGTAGACGCGCGTCTCGATCTGCCGCAGGTACGACGTGAAGGACGCCTCGGGGTCGGGGTCCGACGCGATGGCATGCAGCGTCATGAACATCTTCGCGTCGAGGTTGTCGAGGTAGTGGATGAAGAACGCCTCGGGAATCGCCGGAACCTTCGGCGAACCCCACTGCTTCTCGCCGTGGTGCGACAGGATGATGTGCTGAAGCAGGTCGATCGTCTTCTGCGGAAACGCCTCCCCCAGCTCCTCCGCCACGGCGGCCGCCTTCTGCTCCACCCAGACCGCCGCGATGGTGATGTGCCCCACGAGCTGCCCGCGGTCGGTGTAGGCGATGGTCGTCCCGGCCGTCAGCTCCGCCGTCTTGCCGATGTCGTGCAGGAACACCCCCGTCAGCACCAGGTCGGCGTTCAGCTTCGGATACAGCGGCAGCAGCGCCTGCGCCGCCTTGGCGATGGCCAGCGTGTGCTCCAGCAGCCCGCCGATGAACGGGTTGTGCATCTCCATGGCGGCGGGCGCCCGCTTGAACGCCGCCACCAGGTCGCGGTCCTCCACGAACTTCTTGATGAGCATCCGCAGCGGCTTGTTGCGGACGCCGCGGAGAATCTCCAGAAGCTCCGCCCACATCTGCTCGACGTCCAGCTCCGTGACGGCCATGAACTCGGCCAGGTCCACACGCTCCTCCGGGTAAGGCCGGCAGGCGTCGATGATGAGCTGCGGCGTGCCCTTGAACTCGTCGACCCGCCCCTTGACGTGCAGGAACCCCGCCGTGGGAATCGACTGGAAGATCGCCTCCGACGCCTGCCACATCCGCGCGGCGATCTGCCCGGACCGGTCCGTCAGCGTCGCCACGACGTACGGGTCGCCGGACTTCGTCGTGCGGAGGTCCTTGTGGCGGACGAGGAACACCTGGTCGATGGTCTCCCCCGGCTGAAGCTGGTTGATGTACCGCCGCTCGGCCTTCATGGCCGGGATTCTACCGCCCCGGCGGCGGGCACGCAATCGGAAAAGGAACGGAATGCCT
>CAZMDT010000204.1:0-5807 GCA_964564965.1 uncultured Planctomycetaceae bacterium
GGGACGGCGCTGGTTGCGGCCGAGAACCTGGACCGGCAGTGGATCGGGATTGACATCTCGCCCACGGCCTGCCGGGTGATGGCCAAGCGTCTGCGCGATGTGTGCAAGCTGCGCGAGGACGAGGCGCTCTGGCGGGCCGGGCGCATTGGCGGGGTGGGCCCGATGGCAAACCCGACGCGCTCGTTCGGGGTTCACGGGCTGGGGCGTTACGGGTATGATCGTGATGTGTGGATGGGCCCGCCGGGGATCCGCAGCCCCGGCGCCCGGGGATGCGTCGATGAGGCAGCGACGGGCATGTCTTGAGCCTTCCGGCCGGGCGGGCCGGCATGGGGGAAGGATCGGTTTCACGCTCATCGAACTGCTGATCGTGATCGCGATCATCGCGCTGCTGCTGACGATCCTGATGCCCGCGCTGGACCAGGCCCGGGAGCTGGCCCGCATGGCCATCTGCCTGAGCAACCAGCACCACTGTGGGCTGGCGTTCGTCCTGTACGCGGAAGACTGGCAGGGCAAGACGGCCGCGTGGTGGGAGAACGCCGGGGGGGGCATCACGCTGTGGCCCTGCCTTTACAGCGGCGAGCCCGAGCGGTTCTCGAATGACTGCGGCGGCCGCACCTACATCCCCGCCAGCGGCATGTTCGGCTGCCCGTCCAACCACGCGTACCCATACGACGAGCCCCGATGGTACGGGCGGTCCAACTACGGGTACGGCATGTACAACAACTACATCTATCCGCTCCTGTTCGACCACCAGGCGGAGCGCGGCTGGGACTTCGCCGAGAGCGTCGTGTTCGTTCCGTCGCCCGGCACGCGTCCGCGATGCGAGCTGCATCACCTCGGCCGGGTGGAGCGTCCGGACGACACGATCTGGCTGGCTGACACGGCCTCCACGCGAAACTGGGAGGGCGGGCTGCCGGCCGCCCGGGGCCGGATGATCGCGAACTTCAACCCGTACTTCACCGCGCGGTGGGAGGGTCGAATCCATCTCGTCCACAACGGCCGCTCCGACGTCCTGTTCTACGACGGCCACGCCGAAACCATGAGCGCGGCGGCCATGATGGCATCGGATTCCGACATCAGCGTGTTCTTCACCCAGGACCTGAGGCAGATTCCGGAGGAGGTGCCGTACCCGGCCGCGGCAGGGCCGGGTCCGGGCCCATAGCCGCGGGCTTTGTAGCCGGCGATTCGGATCGCACGCCTTCGGCCAGACATGCCGCCGCCAGGGCCACCCCGGCGACCGGCGGCTCCGGATGTCGTCACTGGGCTTTCCCCTTCGCGGACGGCTCTCGGCCTTCATCCCGCCGGTCCCGGGTTCGTTCATCCGTAAGGTACAGGAACATCTCGGCCGCATGCCACGTATGCGGCATGCAGAACCGGCCGGCGGGAAACGCCGCGCCCAACGCGGCCATGCCTTCGTAGCGGGCCTGGCTGGCGTGGGCTTCCCACGTCAGTGGATAGCCGCGCCCGCAAAGGTCCCAGTCCGGTCCGCGACAATGGAAATGATCCTCCGCCCAGGCAAGGTACGGGTACCGGTGGCGAGTCGTCGTACGGAAGCCGGCTACATCCGCGTGCCGGTCGCGGTAGTCCCACCAGAACAGGGCATCATATGTGTCCGCCACGGCCGGCGCGATGAAGCAGTCGTCCAGCCCGAGGCAGCGCAGGCCGAACTTCAGCCACTTGGTCTGGTAGACCGGGTGCGGGGCGGAGTCGGACATCCCCTCAACATGCCCGTTCTTGCGGAAGCGAGGGATCTCTCCAAGCACAGCGGCAACGGCCGGATGTGACCTGTCTGCCACCAACGACACGAGGTACAGCACCTGGCCGAGGTTGTCCGGCTCGGCGTGCCCGCCATTGTTTCGGTCGAACGGGTCGCGAATCGAGAGGACCCAATCCCGCAGCACGCACAGGTTGCCCGTCCGCTCGAGGACCATGGCCATCATCGCGCCGTCGCGATGCCACGGTCGGTCGTACACGAAGAGGTTCGGCAACGGCCTGCCGTTCACCACGTTCATGAGAATCTCGTGGTGCAGCACGCGGAGCCTGTCGCGGAACGGATGCCCCGTGAAATCCGGCAGCTTGATCGCTCCTTCCGTCACCGGCTTCCACGACTTGCCTTCACGGACCCGCACCGCCTGCTCGTCCTCACGGATGGTCACGTCCTGGCCGTTGCAGGTTCGCAGGCTCACTTCGTACGCCGCGGGGCTGATCGTCTCGCGCTCGACGTCCCACGCGCGCAGGATGTCGCCCGTCCGCGCGTCGGACAGCCGCCCGGCCTTGTAGAGCAGCTTTCGCCGCGGGCCCATGCCGAACAGAAAGAAGGGCTCACGCGGCGCGTCGCTGTACGTTTCGCTCACGCCCTGCGGGCCTCCCGACGGAGCCGGAACATCCTGGCGGCCGGATGCCCCTTCCTGCTCTCGTCCTTGCTCAACCACGCTGCCCGGTGCGTCACGGCCGGCGCTGCCGTCTCGCGGCGCCGCCGTCCCGCTCGACCGCCACGAGGATCAGCCCGTGAACGTTCGAGGAGAACTTCATGCGCTTGATGGTGAGGGCGAGCTCCTGCCGCCCGGCCGGGATGTCCAGCACGCCCACCCGGTAGCAGCGGTAATCGCCGTACCACCCGTTCTCAACGGTGGTGAACTCCAGCCGGCTGTCGGCCACGCGGAACTCGAGAACGGCCCCGGCCTGGTCGGCGTTGGTCCCAAGGTTCGCGAACAGCCGGTAGCGCCCCGCCCGCGCTGCGTCCAGGCGCCACGTCGCGCCCGAACTCAGCCGGACCCAGCGCCCGATCGACACGTTGCCGTTGGGATAGCGCTCGACGCGGTTCCAGCTTATCCCGTCGTTGGAGAGGGCGAGCGCGGCGTCGGTGGCCTTCAGGAAGGTGGGGGCGTCGGGCCTGACGGTCACGACGCGGCCGGCGGCTCCCTGTGGGCCATCGCTGACGTGCGGGCCGCCGCGGAACTCGATCTTCACCACCGGGTTCGCCGCGCCCTCGGCTGCGAAGCCGGTGACCGCCATGCCGTCGTCGCGCTGCTCGGGGCGGAGCTCTGGGCCAGCCGGAAGCAGCGCCGCACGCCTCACCTCTCCGGAGACGCCCGGCAGCCGCACCTCGCTGCTCTGCGGCCAACTGTCGAGCATCGCGTACAGCACGTCGCCCCGTGCCGTGCAGCAGCCGCACGGCGGCAGATTCTCCTCGCGCACCTGAACGACCGCAGCCGGGCATTCGTCCGCCTCGAAGACGGCCTCGCCGCGCCGCGCCAGCCACCGGCCGATCGCCTCGAGGCGTTCGACACATTCCGGGCGGATTCTCCCGTCCGGCCGCGGCTCGACGTTGAGCAGGTAGTTGCCGCCGAGGCTCGCGGCGAGGCAGAGGCGGCGGATGAGCACGGCCGCGCTGTGGAAGCGCTGGTGCCTGGAGTAACCCCAGCTTTCGACGCCCATGGCGTCGCAGATCTCGATGAACGGATGGTCCGCCGCCACGCGGTCGGGAACGAAACGCTCCGGCGTGATGAAGTCGCCGCAGTGCGCGTCGCCCGTGTCGTTGTGATGAACGCCGCGGTCGTTAACCACGAGCGTCGGCTGGAGCTGCCGCGCCACGCGAACGATCTCCGCCAGCCGGTTCGGCGGCAGCAGCGTCTGCGACCCATCAAACCACAGCACGTCCACCTGACCGTAACCGCTCACCAATTCCCGCACCTGCGTGCCGAAGTACTCGCAGTATCCCTCCTCGGTCCGGCCGTACCGACGCTCAACGTCGGCGGACATGCCGTCCGTCGCCAAGTAGACCCCCAGCCGCAGGCTGTGCCGGTGGCATGCATCAGCCAGCTCCCCCACAATGTCGCGGCCGAAGGGAGTGTTGGTGACCTTCGCCTCGGTGGTCTGCGTGTCCCAGAGGCAGAAGCCCTCGCCGTGCTTGGCGGTGAGGACGATGTACCTCGCCCCGGCGGACAGCACGAGGCGGACCCACTCGTCGGCGTCGAAGGCGGCGGGGGCGAACTTCGGCATCAGCTCGCGGCTATAGCGGTTACGGTCCCATCGCCGGTAGTCGTCCTCGGTGCCCCCGAGGAGCGAATAGAGGCCGAAGTGGACGAAGACGCCGAACCGTGCCGTGCGGAACCAGGCGCGCGGGCCGGTCAGCCCGGCCGACATCTCCGCCCAGGGCGGCGGATGGCCGGGCAACCTCGTGGATAGTTGAGGATCCTCAGGATCGCTCATCGGGTCCTCGGATCAGGTCACGTGCCCCTCGGACATGGCCGCGGTGCTGAGGGGCGCAGGCGTCGCCCCGTTCACGCCGACGGGCTCTGCGAGCAATCCTACAGCAGTCCCACCAGCATGTCAAGGTCCTTTTGCGTGAGTGGTCTCAGCGTGAAGGACTTCGCCTGCTCGCAGTTCCGTGGTGATCGCGGGACTACTTTTTTCCTGGAGCATGGATTTTAGAGTTGACAAGCTTGGTATTCACGTGGATACTATACGCGAGGTCACTTTCAGGCAATTCGCATCATGGAGACCGGCGTGGCACAGGTCAGGCGGTTGCCACAGGTAGGTCAGGCGTGCACGCAGGATGCCCTCGCCCAGGCCGCCGGAGTCACCCGACTCACCGTCCGCCGCGCCCTTGCCGGCGGGAAGGGCGTCGGCGAGGCGACCCGCAAGCGGGTGATCCGCCTGGCCAGGCAGTTGGGGTATCGCCCGAACGCCGCCGCCCGCGCAATGGCCGCACGAAGATTCAACGCCATCGCCATCATCAAGATCACCGGAAGCCCCGCCGGGCTCTCGAGCGGCATCCATCACGGCATCGAGATGGAGGCCAACAAGCTCGACTTCCACGTCATGACCGGCTACGTCTCCCGCGAGGACCTCATCAGCCAGCGGTCGCTGCCGAGAATCCTCCGCGAGTGGCTGGTCGACGGCCTGCTGGTGGGCTTCGCCGCCGACATCCCGCCCAAGATGCAGGAGGTCGTCCGGCAGTTCCGCATCCCGACGATGTGGATGAACGTGAAGCTCTCCGAGGACTGCATCTACCCCGACGACCACGCGGCTGCCCGTGACGCCACGGCAAGACTCATCGAGCTGGGCCACCGGCGGATTCTGTACCAGGGCGCCGCGGAGGGGGTTCATTACAGCGTCGCGGAGCGCGCCGGGGGCTACGGCGAGGTGATGCGCGAGGCCGGGCTGACGCCGCGGCAGATCGGCGAGGGCCCCGGCGAGGCGCACGAGGCGCTCATGGCGATCCTGCGCTGGCCGGACCGCCCCACGGCGGTTCTGGCGGGCAACTGCTCCCCCATCGTGCCGGTCGTTGCGGCTTTGAGCGTCGGGCTGCGGGTTCCCCGGGACGTGTCGGTGATGGGGCTGGTCGATCCGTCGGTGCCGCCGATGATGGGCGACGTGGGCAACGTGCTGATGGGCAAGCGCGTCAGCGCGATGCGCCTGCCGGTGTACGCCATCGGGCACATGGCGGTGCAGCGCCTGGCGGAGAAGATCGAGGACCCGACGGTGTCGTTTGCGGCGGCGGCGCTGCCGTTCGAGCCGGAGGCGGGCGAGACGTGTGCCCCCCCGCCGGAGACGCAGTAGACAGAGGACATGGTCCCGCCGCGTTGGCGGGGTGGACAACCTGGAGCCGGAGATGAGGTCGCACGGAGCCTTTCAAAGAGAAGGAGAAGCGAGATGAAGACATGGGCAACGATGTTGGCAGTGGCGGTGGTTCTCGTGGCGACTGGGAGTGCGAACGCCGCAGCGCTGTACTGGGTGGACGGGACCACTGCGATGAACCCCGCCTCGAACCAGTGGAGCGCGACGGAGGGCGGCGCGGCCGG
>CAZMDT010000205.1:0-5723 GCA_964564965.1 uncultured Planctomycetaceae bacterium
AGCCCACTGCGGATCCGTCGGGGGGTTCGTGTCGGCCGGATCAACGAATACCTCAAACGAGGGGATGCGCTGCTCCCCCAGCAGCGTCTCGAACCACAGGATGCCTCGCGTGCGTTCCCAGGGATGGACGTCGACCGGGCACGGTTTGCCGCCCGGTCTCGGCCAGCCCGTTGCCGCCTCGGCCAGATGCCCGTCGTAATCGGAGGTGTAGGTCAGCTCGCCCATGCCGATGCTTCGGGCGTTTCCGGCGCAGACGACGTCGCGGGCGAGGTCTCGCGCCGCGCTGAGCGAAGGCATGAGGATCGTCACCAGAAGCGAGATGATCGCCACCACAACCAGCAGCTCGATCAACGTGAAGCCGACGGCCGCAAATGCGCCCCTGCCGTTCATGCCCGGTTCCTTCGCTCCTGCTGGCGGCGCAACGCCTGCGCCCGCCGCAATTATATCGGCATATGCTGTGCCGGGGAATACCCGCGCGGCGCCGCCAAGCTAGATTTCAAGCGGGGAGACGTAGTCGCCCTTGCTCTTGCGGAACGCTTCCAGCCGGTCCCGCTGGGCGGCAAGCGTCTCGAACAGTACCGATGGGATGTCCTCCTTGCCGCGATAGATGCGCTCGATCCGCTCGATCTTCGCGAGGTTCTCCGGGACGCGCGTGGTGAACTGCGCCACGTACTGCGCCGGGGTGTAGTCCTCGCTGCGGACGTCCCGGAACAGGCGGCAAAGATCGTCATAGAGCGGGATCCACCCGGCCGGCGTCCTGACGGCCTCCACGTCGTCGTGGACGCGCAGCTCCATCCACTTCAGCCACACGCCCTTGTCCAGCATGCCCGTGAGGTATTTGCCGTCAGCGCCCTTGAGGAAGTAGTTGGTGGCGAACACCAGCGGCGGACGCGACGCGGCGGCGCCGAACCGGAGGTTGTTGCGGATGTAGCCGCCCAGGGGAATCGACAGGAAGTCGAGAATGCTCATGAGGTTGAACTTGCGGACGCCGGCGGCGGCGAGCGTGGCGGCGGTGGTCTCGCTCTCCAGCGACGCGCCCATCGTGATAATGCCGTGCGTCCAGTCGAAGCTCTGCACCACGGGCACGGAGGTGTCGCTGTCGCGCCCGCCGTAGATGAACCCGCCGACGGGCACGCCCTGCGGGTCGTCCCAGCGCGGGTCGAGGTTCTCCAGCGCCCCCAGCCGCAGCGTGTAGCGCGCGTTCCAGTGCGACGGCGGCACCGGCTCGCCGCCGGGGCCCGTCTTGCCTTCGTGCCACTCGCCGGAGAAGTTTTCACCGTCTTTCGGCAGGTCGCTCCCCATCCCCTCCCAGTACGGCCGGCCGTCCCTGACCAGCACGTTGGAGAAGATGACCTCCCCCGGGCGTGTCAGCACGTGGTAGATGACCGGGTCGTCGGTGGGGTTGACCTCGCGGATGATGCCGAAGATGCCGCTCTCGACGTTGACGGTCCGGGCCTCCCCGTCGATGAGACGGAAGTAGGCGAGGTCGTCGCCGATGATCGTCTCCCCCGGCAGCATCGCCGTGGAGGTCTTCCCGCAGCCGCTTGGGAAGGCGCCCGTGAAGTACGTCACCCGCCCGCCGGGCCCGTGCACGCCCATCACCAGCATGTGCTCCGCCAGCCAGCCCTCGCGGTCGGCCTTGCGGATCGCCAGCCGCAGCGAGAGCTTCTTGAAGCCGATGGTGTTGCCGGCGTACTGCGTGTTCACGCTGAGGACGGTGTCCTCGGCGATATCGATATAGATGCGGCGCTTGTCGACGTCGGCGGAGGTGTTCCGCTCGTCGAGCCGCCCGGCCGAGTGGAGCACGCGGAAGAACCCGGCGCTCGAACCAAGCTTGCGGAACTGCTCATAGCCGCTGCGGTAGAGCAGGTCCTCGCTGTGGGCGACGTAGGCGGAGTCGGTCAGTTGGACGGCGGCGACGGCGAAGGGCGAGTCCGCCGGGCCGAGGCAGAAGAAGCGCAGGTAGGCCTCCTTGCCCGCCATCGCCCCCTCTAGAAAGCCGCGGATCTCGGCAAGCCCTTCCGCGCGGGGCGTCTGCTCCAGGGCCTCGTCGAGCTTCATGCGGGCCGGGACGAGGTATTTCGTGGCGCCCTTGTCGCGCCCCTGGTCGTGGTGGCCGTCGAAGTGAATCGTGTGCCCCTCGATGGCAAGGGGGCGTTCCTCGGCGTTGCGGATCGCCGCCTGGCGAACGTAGGCGATATCCTCGGCCGAGTCGTCGCAGACTTTCACCGACGCCGGGCGGCACAGCACCACGGCGTCCGCGACGAAGGCGTGAAGCGCCTCGTTCCTGAGCGCCTCCAGCTTGGCGAAGCTGTCCGCGTCCAGCAGGGGCCTGATTACGTTGGCGTGTTTCGCATCCATGGGTCTTCCCAACGCGCGCAAAGCGCCTCTGGTAACGGCTGGTCGCTCCAAGCGGCGGGGGCCTTATACACGTGAGGCCCCCGGCTGTCAAGCGCCGGCGCCCCGGGCGTTGCCAACCTCGGACCCCCGGGCTAACTTAGTGCCCGTGCCGATCAGCACGAAACTCATCCTGTCGCCGCCGCCGTGGCAGACGGTCCTGGCGGTCGTGGCGCTGGTCCTGCTGCTGATCGAGCTGGCGTCGCTGCTGTGGTGGATCTGGCAGCGGCGGGAGCCCGCGCAGGCGTGGGGCATGACGGCGGCGGCGCTGTTGGCCGGGCCGGTCGTCGCCATCGTCGGCGGGCTCTACGGCGCCGCCTCGCGCGGCGCGGGAGAGCGCTTCGCCCTCTGGGCATGGGTGCGCGCCGCTGCCCGGAGCACGCTGGTGGGCGTGCTGGCGCTGCTGATCTTCGCCTGGCCGACGGGCGGGGGTGTCTGGCCGCCCCATGCCGCCGGGAGCATCATCGCCATCGGCGCCTGCTCGATCCTCTGGGCCCTGCGCAGCTACGCGCGGACCACCTCCCCCCTGCGCCGCCGCACGCGGGCGGTTCTCGTCGGCCTGCGGGTGCTCGTGCTCGTCCTGCTCGCCCTCTGGGCCCTCCACCCCAAGCTCGAGTCGCGACGCTACGAGGACCTCAAGGGCACGCTGCTCGTCGGCATCGACGTGTCCCGCTCCATGGCCATGCCCGACATGACCCGCGTGCTGCTGCCCGCCCGCGCCGGCCAGGAAGACGAGGCCGTGCCGCGCATCGACGCCGTTAAGGCCGCCCTCCTCCGGCACTACCAGGCGCTGGCGGCCCTCGGCGACGTGGCCAACGTGCGGGTCTTCACCTTCGCCGGGTCCGCCGGGCCCGACAGGGAGCTGCCCGCCAGCGCGGAGGATTGGCCCGGTTGGCTTCCCGCCGCCGACGGCCCGGTCACGGCCCTGACGGACTCCATCAACGCGGCCGTGGGAGAGTACTTCCGCGCGGGCAAGGACGTCGCCGCCGTGCTGGTGCTTTCCGACGGCAAGAGCAACGTCTCGTACGACGAGGCGGTGGACACCGTGGACAAGCTGGCGAAGCGGATGGGCGACCGGGGCATCCGGCTGTACGCGGCGGGGGTGGGGCGCGAGGCGAACGACCCGCCCGGCCCGGCGCGGATTCTGAACGTGACGAAGCTGACGTGCCCGGAGAAGGTGGACACGTACAACAACCTGCCGATCACGGCGGCGGTCGAGGCGGTCGGCCTGCGGGGGCGGACGGTCCAGATCGAATGCCGGTTCGGCGGGAAGGTCGTTCACACCGAGACGGTGGAGGTCGCCTCCGACAGCCAGGAAACGGCGTTCTCGCACGTGTACGTTCCCGACACCACGGGGGTGGAGCGTGTGGAGGTCATCGCCCGGTGCCTGGGCGAGCCGCCGCGCCACCTCCGCGGCACGGCGAGGGCAAGCCAGTTCGTGCACGTGCGCGAGCGGGGGCTCCAGGTGCTCTACGTGGAGGGCAAGTTCCGCTACGAGACGAAGTACATCACCCAGGGCCTGACGACCGCCCAGCGCTTCACGCTCGACCGGCGCATCCTGATCCAGCCGCTCACGCCCGAGGCCAAGCCCCCGCTCAGCGAGGAGCTCGAGGACTGGCTCCGGTACAACGCCGTCATCCTCGGCGACGTGGCGCCCTCGCAGTTCACCGACAAGCAGCTCGAAATCCTCCGAACACTCGTGGACGAGTACGGCAAGGGCTTCGGCATGATCGGCGGGCGGAAGAGCTTCGACGAGGGGCTCTGGGCCAACACCCCTGTGGCCAAGATGATGCCCATCGACCTCACGAAGTCCATCGGGGAGATCAAAGAGCAGATCCACGTCGTGCCGACGCCCGTGGGCCTCACGGCCGAACTCATGCAGATCGGCGGCGAGAAGGAGGACACCATGAAGGCCTGGGAGGAGCTCGACAGCCTCCCGGGCGCGAGCAGGTTCGCCGGCCTCAAGCCGGGGGCGGAGGTGCTGGCCCGCGCGGGCGCGGGCGAATCGGCCGACCCGCTCATCGTCCGCCAGCGATACGGCAAGGGGCGCGTGCTCGCCATCGCGTTCGACACGACGTGGCGTTGGGTGCTGTCGCCGAAGGACACGGCCGAGCGGCAGCGGCGTTTCTGGCGGCAGGTGGTGCTGTACCTCGCGGCCCCGAAGGGCGCCGTCTGGATCGAGACGGACAGCCCCAGCTACGACCTGCGGAAGCTGCGCGCCGGGGACCAGGCGATCGTCGTAACGGCGGGCGTGGCGGGCCCGACGGGCCGGCCCATTACCGACCGCGTCCCGAAGGTCACGCTGATCCGCCCCGGCGCCCCGGGCGAGCAGGAGCTGTCGCTGGTGGTGAACGAGAAGATGCAGTTCGTCGGCGAGGTCGATCCGCGGACGCTGTCGCCGACGAAGGACGAGCCGTACGTGCTGAAGATCGAGGCCGAGGTCGAGGGCAAGACGCTCAGCTCGGAGCACCGGTTCGAGGTGTCGTTCCCCGATCTCGACTCGCGCGACACGGTAGCGGACCTGGAGACGCTGAGGCGGCTGGCCGACGCCACCGGCGGGGAGTTCCGGCGCCTGGACGCCTTCGGCGAACTGCTGGAACGCCTGCGCCTCCAGACACGGCCGCGCAAGGAGCTGAAAATCGACACGCTCGACCTGGCGAGGCGCCTGAGCTGGCCGGCGATCATCGTGATGGCCGCCCTGCTCTGCGCCGAGTGGGTCGCCCGCAAGCGCAAGGGCCTCGTCTGACCGCCCGCCGCGCTCAGCGGAACACGTTAGTCCGAAGCCCGTCCGTCAGCGTCGGCCCGCGCCGGCTCAGCCGCGCACGGTCCGCCAGCAGCCACACCAGGAACGTCGTCCACAGCACGATCGCCACGGCCAGCACGACCGGCAGGGAGATGCCGCCGATCTGCGCCATGGTCGTGTCGCTGCCGCCCCCGGCCGCCGGCGTCGGGCGCGCCTTGTAGGCCGCCCAGCCCACCAGCACGGACCCCAGCGCCGCCACGAGCAGTTGGCAGACGGCCGAGGTCCAGGCCCACGACACGCTGGCCCGCTGCCGGCTGCTGCGGACCACCAGGTACAGCGACAGGGCCATCCACACCAGCCCCACCAGGTCGATGACGATGCCGCCCTCCACGAAGATGATGCGGACCCACGCTTTGATCTCGCCGCCGCCGAGGGAGGTGTAGTCGATGACCTCCTGGACGACGGCCCGGCTCACGCCGGCCACCAGCGCCCAGACGAGGTAGGCAATGCCCGCGAACGCGAGCGCCAGTCCCACGTCGGTCCGGGTTGTGCGGCGGAGCCTGCCGAGCATGACACCATGACC
>CAZMDT010000206.1:0-2512 GCA_964564965.1 uncultured Planctomycetaceae bacterium
GGCGCTTCGCCACCAGCCGGCAACCTTGCTGCTCGCCCTGGTCGTGCTCGCCGGGACCCTGGTGGTCTACCAGAAGCGCCGCCGCGACATCGAGTTCTTCCCCGAAACCGACCCCGCCCAGGCCATCGTCAACATCCGCAACCCGCAGGGAACGAACATTCGCGAGACGGACCGCATGGCCACCGTGCTCGAGCGGCGCATCGAACGCAACCGGAAGGGGCCCGGCGGCGCCCGGGAGATCGACCACATCGTCACGAACGTCGGCTCCGCCGGGGGCTTCCGCCTCGTCGGGCGGGCCGATGGGCCCCACGTGGCCAATCTCACCGTCATGTTCCCCGACTTCGTCGACCGCCAGCGCCCCTCGGAGGAGACGATGAGGGCGATCCGCCAGTCGGTCGAGGGGCAGACCACCGGCGAGGTCAAGGTGGAGAAGCAGCGGCAAGGCCCGCCCACGGGCGCCCCGGTGACCATCGAGATCATCGGCAGGGACCTGGTCGTGCTGGGACGCCTCAGCAAGGAGGCCATGCAGCTCATCGAGGACGTGCCGAACATGGTGAACCTCCGCAGCAACCTGGAGGTGTCCAAGCCGGAGCTGGAGTTCCGGGTGTCGCGCGAACGGGCCAAGACGCTCGGGGTGGACACCGCCCGCATCGGCCTGTTCCTCAAGACGGCCGTCCTCGGCACCAAGGTGGGCAGCTTCCGCCAGTTCAACGACGAGTACGACATCGTGGTCCGGCTGCCGCTGGAGCAACGGGTGCGGATCGAGGACCTGCTTCGCCTTCGGTTTCCGGCCGTCGGGAAGGCCGTGCCGCTCAGCTCCCTCGGCTACTTCGAGTACGTCTCGGGCTATGGGACGATCTACCGGGTGGACGAGAAGCGCACGGTGACGCTGACGGCCGACGCGGAGGGCCGCCCCGGCCCGTCGGTTCTGAAGGACGTCCAGGAGCGCCTCTCCCCCGTTGGCCGAGCGCGGCTGCTGCCGAGGGACATCCGGGACTGGTCGGCGTTCTGCCGGCTGCTGGCGGACGGCAAGGGCGAGGCGGCGTCGGCCCACGGGAAGGTCGTGCTGGCGGCGCTCGGCTCGGACGCCCGCGCGCTGCTCGGCAAGGGCGCCGCCGGCGAAGCGCTGACGAAGGAGCAGAAAGGCAATCTGCTCAGCGGGCTCAACGATGTCCTGGCCAGACGCGATCTGTACCACGAGGCGGACTTCAGGGACCTCGCGCTTCCCGAGCAGGCCCGCGAGCTCCTCGGGCGAGACGCCGGCAAGCTCTCCGGCGAGGAGCTGATGCGCCTCAACCGCCTGCTCCTCCAGGCCGTCTACCCCACGCTCCTCGCCAAGGCCGAGCGGCTCGAGCTGCCGCCGGAGTACCGCATCCGCTACGCCGGCGAGAAGGAGCAACAGGACCAGGCCGAGTCGTTCCTTCTCCAGGCCGGCGTGATCGCGGTCCTCCTGATCGTCGGCATCCTGGTCACGCAGTTCAACACGCTGTCGGTGCCGCTGATCATCATGACCACGGTCCTCCTGTCGACCATCGGTGTCTTCGGCGGGCTGCTGCTGTTCGACATGCCGTTCGTCCTGATCATGACCGGCATCGGCCTCATCAGCCTGGCGGGCATCGTCGTGAACAACGCCATCGTGCTGCTCGACTACACCCGGAAGCTCCAGAAACGGGGCCTCAACCCCACGGAGGCCGCCGTCCGCGCCGGGCAGACGCGCCTGCGCCCCGTCCTGCTGACCGCCGCCACCACCATCCTCGGCCTCGTGCCCATGGCCACCGGCGTCAGCTTCAACTTCAAGACCTTCGAGCCGGTGTGGCGGAGCGAGTCGAGCCAGTGGTGGTCGCACCTGGCGACCGCCGTCATCTGCGGGCTGGCCTTCGCGACGGTCCTCACGCTCGTGGTGGTGCCGACGCTCTACGTGGCGCTGTACCGCGTGGCGGCGCGCTTCGGCCTGGGCGGCCTGAAGAGAGCCGGGGCGCCCGCGAAGCCCTCCGTGGAGATGTCCGACTACTAGGCCGTTGCCGCGCCGCACGTGCCGCCTCCCGCGCTTGACACGGCGCCCGGCCCGTTTCGACAATCGCGGCGATGCGCACGCTGCACTTCATCCTGGGCTGCACCGCCTGCGGCAAGGGGGCCGTCGGACGCGAGCTTGCCGCGCGCGTCGGCGGGCAGATCATCAGCGTGGACTCGATGAAGGTCTACCGGCGGATGGACATCGGCACGGCGAAGCCGAGCCCGGCCGTCCGTCAGCAGGTGCCGCATCACTGCATCGACATCGTCGAGCCCGGCGAGGGCTTCTCCGTCGCGCAGTACGTCGCGTGCGCCGACCGCGCCGTCGAGACCGTCGCCCGCGCCGGGGGCGTGCCGCTGGCCGTGGGCGGCACGAGCCTGTACATCAAGGCGTTGTCGGAAGGACTGTTCGAGGGCCCCTCCGCCGACCCGGAGGTCCGGGCCGCGCTCAAGGCCCGCGCCCGGGCCGGGGGGCTGCCGGCCCTGCACGCCGAACTCGCGC
>CAZMDT010000206.1:2522-5719 GCA_964564965.1 uncultured Planctomycetaceae bacterium
GACCCCGAGGCGGCCGAGAGAATCCACCCCAACGACGAGCGGCGCGTCGTGCGGGCCCTGGAGGTGTTCGAGGCGGCCGGACGGACGATCACGGAGCTTCAGAAGCAGTGGGACAGCGGCCGGCGGCGCTACCGTTGTGTGTTCATCGGCTTGCGGCGCGAGAAGCAGGATCTGCACCGGCGGATCAGCGCGCGGGCGAAGCGGATGGTCGAGGCGGGTCTCCGCCACGAGGTCGCCTCGCTGCTGGCGGAGCCGGCGGGCCTGTCGCCGCAGGCCGCCCAGGCCGTCGGCTATGCCGAGATGATCGCCCACCTCCGCGGGGGGATATCGCTTCAGGAAGCCCTCGAACAGATCAGGATCAGCACCCGCCGCCTGGCCCGCAAGCAGCGGACGTGGCACCGGCGCTGGCGTGAGGTGATATGGTTCGACGTGCCGCCCGACGAGCCGCCCGTCCGGACGGCGGAGCACATCGGCGCCCGCGTGGGTTTCTGAGGCACGGGCGTCTCCGCGGGCCCGGGCCGTTGCGAAGCGGCGTGGGCGCTTTCATACTGGGCCATACGATCTACGGTGGAGGCCCGCCGAACGCATGACCGTCGAGTACACCGTCGTGAGCATCGGGACGCTGTCGAAGAACCGCCTCTGGGGCGAGGGGGCGGCCGTCCGCACCTCTCACGCGACGACGACGCTCATCCGGGACGGCCGTCGGGCGGTTCTTGTCGATCCGTCGCTGCCGGCGCCGATCCTTCAGGCCCGGCTGAACGAGCGCACGGGCGGGACGCTCGCCGATGTCACGGACGTGTTCTGCACGACGCTCCGCCCGGTCCATCGCCGAAGCATCGAGGCGATGCCGTCGGCGAAGTGGTGGGTGCACGAGGCCGAGCTTGAGGTCTACCGGGCGCACCTGGAGCGCCTGCGGGCGGCGGCGGAGCGCCTGGACGCCGAGCAGGCCGCCGCCGTGGAGGCCGACCTGGCGCTGCTGGAGCGGTTCCGGCCCGCGGCGGACAAGCTGGGCGAGCAGGTGCACTTGTTCCCCCTGGCCGGCCCGTCGCCGGGCTCCGCGGGGTTGCTGCTCACGCCGGCGACGGTCACCATCGTGGTCGCGGGGGACGCCGCCCTCACCCGCGAGCACGTCCTCGCCGGGCAGGTCTGGGAGGGCTGTGCCGACGCCGACGCGGCGATGCGCTCGCTCCGCGAGGTCGTCGAGATCGCCGACGTCATCGTCCCCGGACACGACAACCTCATGATGGCGCCGCGCCGGTGGCTCTGAGGGCCGCCCCGCCCTATAATCCCCCTGACCCGTCGATGGATGACGAATCACAACAATCGGGCGAGCCGCCGCCATCACGCCATGCCGCCGGGGGCCCGAGCCGCCGCGCAGCCGTCCAGGGCGGGCCGTCCGCAGGCACGGGGCCTCGCGCAGGCCGAGGGGGGCCCGCATGACACCGGCCGCCTTCCTGGCCGCGCACGCCTGGCAGTTCCTGCTGCTCGGAGCCCTGCTGGTGATGTCGGGCTCCTTCAGCGGCACGGAGACGGCGATGTTCAGCCTCTCGCGGGGGCAGCTGCACCGCCTGCGCCACGCCCACGGCGCCGGGCCCCTCGTCGCCCGCCTCATGGCCAACCCGCACCGTGTCCTCTACACGCTGCTGCTGTCCAACATGCTCGTGAACGTCGCCTTCACCAGCATCAGCGCGACGATCATCCTCGGGCTCGAGCGCCGTGGCGCCCCCCCGTGGGTCGCGGCGCTCGCCTCCGTGGCGCCCCTGCTGATGCTGATGCTCCTCGGCGAGGTGACCCCCAAGATGCTCGCCTACGTCACCGGGGAGCGCTGGTCGCTGGTGGCCGCCGCGCCGCTGGCCGTGCTCCAGCGCATCGTGGCGCCCGTGCTGTGGCTGTTGGAGAACGCCTTCGTGTGGCCCCTGGTTCGGATCATCGCGCCGCGTGAGCGGCGTCTCGCGGCCGTCACGTCCGACGAGCTGGCGGCCGTGCTCGACCTGTCCGCCAGGCGTGGTCTCATCGATCACGACGCGTCGTCGCTGCTTCAGGAGATCGTGTCGCTGACGGGCATCCGGGTGGCCGACATCATGGTGCCGCGGGTGGACGTGATCGCGTATGACGTGGACCAGCCGCCGGCGGGGATGCTGGCGATCATCCGGCGAACGCGGCTGCGGCGGATTCCCGTCTACGAGGGCAACCTGGACAACGTGATCGGCATTGTCCATGCGAAGCGCCTGCTGCTGAACCCGGGCGAGCCGCTGCGCCGCCTGGTCACGAAGGTGCCGTACGTTCCCGAGGCCGCCAGCGTCGAGCGCGTCCTGCTCCAGCTCCGCACCACGCAGACGCAGATGGCGATCGTCGTGGACGAGTACGGCGGCACGGCGGGCCTCGTGCTTCTGCGCGACGTGCTCGAGGAGATCGTCGGCGACATTCCAGACCCGGGGGACGTGGATCGCGGCCCGGCCGTCCGGGAGCTGGGGCCGGGGCAGTACCTCATCGACGGCAACCTGGCCGTGCACGAATGGGTGGAGGCGTTCGGCTTCGAGCTGAAGAGCGAGCGCATCAGCACGGTCGGGGGGTTCGTGACCTCGCTGCTCGCCCGGATCCCGCGGGCCGGCGACACCGCCGCGTACCGGAACCTGCGCTTCACGGTGGAGACGATGCGGGGCCGGCGGATCGGCAAGCTGAGGGTGCAGCTCCAGGAGGGCGAGCCGTGATCGCCGCGGCGGCCATGGCGGGCTTCGCGATCTGGGCCCTCGTGCTGCTGGTCTGCGCGTCGGTCGACGCCCTCTTCTGCGGCATGGAGACGGGCATCTACGTGACGAACAAGGTGCGGCTGGACCTCCATGCCGACGCGGGCCGACGCCCCGCCATCGTGCTCCAGCGCCTGCTGCGGAACCCGCGGAACCTGCTGGCCGTGCTGCTGATCGGCACGAACCTGTGCCGCTATGTCTCGACGTTCAGCATCGCGGCGATCTTCACGCTCGCCGGGCACGGCGAAAACGCCGGATGGCTCACCACGCTGGTCGCCACGCCCACGCTGTTCGTTCTGTGCGACAGCGTCCCCAAGGGCGTCTTCCAGCGCCTCGGGGCGGCGGGCTCGTACCGCTTCGCCCCCCTCATCCGCGGCGCCAACGTGGTCTTCCGCCTCACCGGGCTGTCGTACATCGTCCGCGGGCTCTCCGGCGCCCTGATGTGCCTCA
>CAZMDT010000207.1:0-5718 GCA_964564965.1 uncultured Planctomycetaceae bacterium
GTCCGGGCGAGCAGCCCCGCCTGGAGCAGGAACGGCTCCACCACGTCCACGAGCGTGTCGGTTTCCTCGCCGAGGGTGGCGGCGACGGCCTCCACGCCGACCGGCCCGCCGTGGTACACCCCCACGATGGTCCGGAGCACGCGGCGGTCCAGCTCGTCGAGCCCGAGCTGGTCAATGCCCTCCAGCTTGAGGGCCGCCTCGACAGTTCCCGTCGTCAGCCGCCCGTCCCCCTTCACCTGGGCGTAGTCGCGGCAGCGGCGGAGCAGGCGGTTGGCGATTCGCGGCGTGCCGCGCGCCCGCCCGGCGAGCATCTCCAGGGCGGCCGGGCCGGCCTCGATCCTCAGCATGGCGGCGCTCATGCGGCAGCGGTCCAGCAGCTCCTCGGCGGTCCAGAAATCGAGGTGCTGCGTGATGCCGAACCGCGTCCGCATCGGCGGGCTCAGCAGCCCCGCGCGGGTCGTCGCGCCGATCAGCGTGAAGGGCTTGAGCGGCAGGTTGATCGACCGGCTGTGCATGCCCGAGTCGACGACGAAGTCCACCTTGTACTCCTCCATCGCCGGGTAGATGTACTCCTCGACGGCGGGGGTGAGGCGATGGATCTCGTCGATGAACAGCACGTCGCGGGTCTCGAGGTTCGTCAGAATGCCGATGAGGTCGCTGGGGCGGGTCAGCGCCGGGCCGGTCGTCACCTTGATGGTGCTGTCCATCTCGTGCGCGATGACGTAGGCGAGGGTGGTCTTCCCGAGCCCCGGCGGCCCGTGCAGCAGCACGTGGTCCATCGGCTCGCCGCGCTGGCGGGCGGCAGCGATGGCAATCCGAAGCTTCTCCATCAGCTCCTCGGAGCCAATGCACTCGTCCAGCCGCGTGGGGCGCAGCGAGACGTTGAAGGCCTCGTCCTCCGTGCCCGTGCTCTGCGCCGAGATGATCTTCTGCCTGGCCACGCCCTTACGCCCCGCCCCTGAGCCGGTAGGCCGCCTGGAGGACCGCCTGCGGGGTGTCGAGGTCCGGCGCCACGGCGATCGCCCGCTCCACCAGGGCCGTGGCGTCCGCACGCCGCTCGCCAAGCTGGACCAGCACGGCCACCGCCTCGGCCGCCGGCTCCGGCAGCGCTGCCGCCTCGGGCGGGCGGGCCTCGCCGGCGAACTCGGCCACCTTGCCGTGAAGCTCCGCGATGATCTGCTCGGCCGTCCGGGCGCCGATCTCCGGCAGCATCTTGAGCAGCCTGGCGTCCTTGGCCTGGATGGCGGCGGCGACCTCGGCGACGGGGCGGACGAGCGCCCGCAGCGCGCGGCGCACACCGATGCCCTTGACCGTCGTGAACAGGCGAAAGAACGCGCGGTCGCCCTCGGAGAGGAAGCCGATGAGCCTCGGCTGCTGCGTGCCCCGGGCCGGGTCGCCCTCAATGTAGTGCAGCGTGTGCAGCACCACCTCGCGCCCGGCGCGCCGCGCGAGCCGCTCCACGTCGCACGCCGGCACGAGCACCTCGTACCACAGGCCCCCGCCCGCGTCGACGAGGACGGCGCCCGCGGCAACCTCCGTCAGCATGCCTGCAATCCGTGCGATCATCCTGGCCGTGCGGCCGCCCTCTGGGTCGACCGTGCCGCAGAAGATACCGCAAACCCGCCGGCATTGCGAGGGCGCAGGCGCCAGGCGCAGGAAAGCGCGGCGGCCCGGGAGCCGCCGCGCACGCGCCGCTCGGCGACGGCGCCTATTGCAGCTTGAAGCTCCGCTCGAAGAGCTTGAAGCCCAGCAGCGTCTGCGTGACGACCAGCTTGCCGCGGTGGATGCGGACGGAGCCCTTGCCGCCCCCCTCCGCCCACATGTCCTTGCCGATCGCGTCCTTCACGATCTCCACGAGGTTCTCGCGCAGCTTCTTCCGCTGCTCGGCCACGCTCTCCTCTTCCTCGGCGCCGCTGTTCTGGTTGGTGTCGTTCGCCTGGTCCCAGATGTTCACGTTCGTCTGGTTGGTCGTGTCCTTGTTGCGCTCGGTGGGGCTGAGCAGCATGCGCGGACCCTTGAAGTTCGGCACCACGAACAGCAGGTGGGTGACGTCGTAGACCCGCGTCTGAAGCGACTGGTTCAGGGCCTCGCCGGTGGCGATCTTGACCATCCCCTCGTCCACGACCCAGTACACGCGCCCGAGCTTGTCCTGGGCGGCCACGAGCTGGTCACAGACGAGGTCGAGCGCGCGGGCGACGGTGATGTTGGTGGCCTTGAGGGTGACGGGGGTCTCGCGGCTGACGCCGACGAGCGCCAGGGCGCGCCAGTTAACGTGGAAGTTGATGCCCGTGGCGTTGCGGAAGAAGTCGACCACGTCGGCGAAGGGGATCTCCTCGAACTCGAGCTTGCGGGGCTCCTTGGCCCGGGCGGCGGCGTGCCGAGCGATGGCCTCGCGCGCGACCTTCAGGTTCTGCAGCAGCTCCATGCGGGTCGTGACGCGGATGGCCTTCGTGTCGGCGTACCAGGCCAGCGGGCTAGCCTCCTTCTGGACGGCGGCGAGGAGCCTGTCCAGCAGCCCGCCCACCGTGCCCGCGGGGACGTTCAGCGCCACGCGGGAATCAGGCGTGACGCCGGTGGCCCGCAGGGCCGTCCAGTCGGGAAGCACGGGCACTCCCGCCAGCTCGGCGCAGCGGCGGAACGCGCCGGCCAGCGTCGTGTTGAGCGGCTCGCCGCTGACGGTCCGTTTGGCGGCCTCAACGGGCGCCGGGTCGGCGGCGGCGGGAAGGACGTGCAGCAGCAGAACACACAGGCACAAGAGCGCCATTGCTTTCTTCATGGCCGATCTCCCCTGTGTTCCGAAGGCGTGGCGGATCAGCTTCACTGCTGCATGTATGGATGACACCGGCGGTTACCACCCCGCCACCTCTATTATACACGCCCGCCGCGCGAAGGCAAGCCGCACGCGCGGGGGTAAGCCCGGACGGCCAGCCGGTCGGCGGATTCGAGATGCTGGGTTCCAGATTCCGGCTCGCGCGGCGGGTCAGATGACGCTTCGCAGGTAGCCGCGGGTCGCCGTGAACCAGCCGATGCCCCAGTTGCGCAGCCCGTGCAGCAGCAGGGCGGCCAGGCCGATCGGCGTCAGTTGCCCGTAATGCTGCTCGACAAAGCTGACGACCGCGCCCGGGTGGTTGCGCATGTGGACCAGCTCCGTATGCTCGTCGGCGTGGACCGCCCCGGCCGCCGCCCGCTGCACCGCCTCCACGTCCGCGGCGACCGACATGTCGAAGATCATCTCGGGCTGGACGGTGTGCTTGTCGCGAACGATGCCGAGGCAGGCCGCCACCCCGGGCGCGGGCGAAAGACCGAGCTCCTCCTCGATTTCCTTCGCCATCGCCATGAACGGGTCCGGCGGCGTGCCCGGCGGTTCCGGCGGCTCGACGATGCCGCCGATCGGGTGGATCCGCTCCGCGTACAGGGCGACTTGCCTGCTCCGCCGCCCCAGGAGCAGGAACCCGTCGTCCGTCACCACCGCTGCCGAGACGCCCAGCGGGTTCGCCATCACCTCCGGGCCGTACCGGTACCGGACGTTGGCCCGCGTGGCGTTCGTGCCCATGAACTCCCGGTAGCTCACCGCCCCGAGCGTCAGCGCGAGCCGTCCATCGGCGATGCGCCAGTCGATGAGGCGGCACATGGGCCCGTCGAACAGGTGCCGCCCGGCGGCTTCGGCGCGGGCGGTTTCGACGCGCCAGGTCTCCTCGATGAGGCGGTCGACCTCCTCGTTGGCGGCGCGGCGCTCGTTCCCCCAGGCGAGCACGAGCCCCTCCGGCGCGAACGCCCCGATCGCGTCCAGGAAGAACGTGCCGCAGTCCCGCGGGCCGTCCGCCATGATGTCGCCGTCGCCGAGAAGCACGTCGGTTCCTCTTACAGCCAGTCGCAGAGCTGCTCCGCGTAGTAGGTGATGAGCAAATCGGCCCCGGCCCGCTTGATGCCCGAGGTGACCTCCATCACGGCGGCGCGCTCGTCGAGCCACCCCGCGGCCGCCGCCGCCTTCAGCATCGCGTACTCGCCGCTGACGTGGTACGCCGCCAGCGGCGCCTCGAAGCGGCGCCGGACCGCGGCGATGACGTCGAGGTAGGCGGCCGCCGGCTTGACCATGATGATGTCCGCGCCCTCCCCGAGGTCCGCGGCGGCCTCGGCGGCGACCTGCCCCGGCGCGCGCCAGTCCATCTGGTACGTCCGCCGGTCGCCGAGCTTCGGGGCGCCCTCCGCCGCCTCGCGGAACGGGCCGTAGAGGCTCGAGGCGAACTTCACGGCGTACGCCAGGATCGCCGTTGCCGCCAGGCCCTCGGCGTCGAGCGCCTCGCGGATCGCCGCCACCTGCCCGTCCATCATCGCCGAGGGGGCGACGACATCGGCGCCGGCGCGGGCAAGCGAGACGGCCGTCTTCGCCAGCAGCTCCAGCGTGGCGTCGTTGTCCACGTCGATCCGGCCGTCGGGCCGCTCGGCGAGCGCCCCGCAGTGCCCGTGGTCGGTGTATTCGCACAGGCACACGTCGGCGACCACGAGCAGGTCCGGAAGGGCCGCCTTCAGCTCGCGGGCGAGCTGCTGGACCGGGGCGTCCGGGCTCCAGGCGGCCGAGCCCACGGCGTCCTTCTTCCCGGGAATGCCGAACAGCAGCACCGCCCGGATGCCCTTGTCCGTCCAGCGGCAGGCCGTCTCGACGGCGGTGTCCACCGAATGCTGGAACTGCCCCGGCATGGAGACGATCTCGCGGCGCACGCGGTGCCCGCCGCGCACGAAGAGGGGCGCGATGAGGTCGTCGCGGCAGAGGCGCACGCTCGCGAGCATGTCGCGCAGCGTGGCGTTCATGCGCAGCCGCCGCAGCCGCATTGTCGGGAAGCGGGCCACTCCAGACGGCGATTGTACCCTACGGCCCACCCCGTTGGGTACCGGGTTCGGCGGCCGGCAGGGCATTGACGGGCACCGGCGCGAGTCCGAGAATGGCTGCGTCGCTCCAGACGGGCGCCCCAAACAGGAGGACGCCATCATGTTCTCAATCCGGGCTCGCGGCAGCACCGTCGGCAGGGAGGTCCTCGGCGGGGTCACCACGTTCATGGCCATGAGCTACATTCTGTTCGTCCAGCCGGCCGTTCTGTCCATCGCCGGCATGGACCCCGGCGGGGTCTTTATGGCGACGTGCATCGCCTCCGCCGCCGCGTGCATCCTGATGGGCCTGTTGGCCAATTACCCCATCGCGCTGGCCCCCGGGATGGGGGAGAACTTCTTCTTCGTGTTCACGCTGTGCGGCGTGGGGGCGGCGGCGGGGGTGTTCCGGCTGACCTGGCAGGAGGCGCTGGCTCTGACGGCGGTCGCCGGCGTGCTCTTCCTGCTGCTGTCGACCGTGGGCTTCCGGGCACGGGTGCTGAACTCGATACCGGACGCGTTGAAGAGCGGCATCGCGGGCGGCATCGGGCTGTTCATCGCGCTGATCGGTTTCGAGTGGGGCAACCTCATCCAGCCGAGCACCGCCACGGGCGTGACGGTCGTGCCGATGAAGGGCAACTACGTGGCCCTGCTGACGCTGATCGGCCTGGCGATCATCCTGGCGCTGACGGCCTTCCGGGTTCGGGGGGCGATCCTGATCGGCATCCTGGTGGTCACCGCCGCCGCATGGGGCGCGGGGCGCCTCTGGTCGGTCCCGGGCGTGACGTGGCAGGGGCTCATCGCCGTGCCGAAGGGGCTTGAGCACACGGCGGGGGCGTTCGCGGGGGGCTTCGC
>CAZMDT010000208.1:0-5717 GCA_964564965.1 uncultured Planctomycetaceae bacterium
CCGCCAGGCCACCACCAGGGCCTACGAGCACCTCGGCGACAAACCGCCCGCGCCCGGTCAGGGCGCGGCGCTCTTCGAGGACTGACCCCCCTCCGCGCAAAGCGCGAAGGCGCCCCGCCGCAAAGCGGGGCGCCCTCATCGATCGCAAAGCCGGCCGTTCCCTCGGCGCCTGAGGTCGCACCCAGACTCTCCGCGCCCGGCCGGCGGATCAACCGATTCACTCGCGGCTTCGGCCGCGGCGCAGCCGGCGCCAGGCCGCGGCGCCAACGGCCCCCCCGGCGGCGAACACGCCGGCCAGCGTCACCGGCTCGGGGATGACGGCGGGCGGTAGGGTGTAGCACAGGTTGTCGATGGCGCCCGACCCGCCCATGTTGATCTGGACGCGGTCGAACATCGTGCCGCCCAGGTCGGCGGCGGTGATCGGCGACACGCGGTTCGCCGAGTTGTCGCCGTACTGGATCGTCGGATCGTAGAACGGCGAGTTGGGATCGATCAGCTCGCCGAAGCCCATGCTGCCAACGGGCGTGGTGCCCAGGTAGAACAACGCGACGTACCCGCTGTCGTCGCCGAACTCGGACGGGCCCTCGACATCCACGATGTCGAAGCCGAACGACGTGATCGGCGCGGCGAAGTCGAGGAACAGCGACCCGGCCGGGCGGGCGCCCTCGTCGTCCGGGTAATCCATGATCCCGTCGCCGTTACAGTCGGTGCCGTTCTCCTGGATGATCAGCATGTTGCCGAGCACCGTGTTCGGCGCGAGGTTGCCCGTCGCCCACGCGGGGCCCTCCAGGTCCGGATCGCGCGTCCACGACTCGAGCGAGTCGAAAACGACGGCGAGATTCGGCCCGTGGCCGTCGGCGTTGACCGCGCTGATGGTCAGCCCGTGTGACGACTCCAGCTCGTCGTCGATGACGGCACCGTGCTCAAAGCCCGAGAACGTCACGGTGTTGGCGACCGCCTGAGCGGCGGCCAGACAGACGATGAATGTAGCGGCAGCGGAAGCGATCTTGAGCCTTGTCATGGCGACTCCTCCTGGGGCGTCTCGGCCCTGGTTGTCCCTCCGACGGCGCACCTTGGAACGTGCGGCCTGGACGCCCGTCCTTTCCGTGCGCGTTCGGAAACCTCCCGTTTCCACAGAGCGCGTGCCCGAGGCACGCTAACGAAATGTAGGTTTCACTCCCGCCGCGGGCAAACGCCCGTCGGGGTTTTCACCGGCGCGGCGCCGTCACCCACACCGGGCTCGACCACGCCTGTGCCCCCGAGGCGCACGTGACGCGAACGTAGTAGTAGGCGAAGCGCCCCGAAGACCCCGACTCGATCGCAACGTCGTCCAGGTCGGCGGCGTCCGCGAACGCCAGCGCCCCTCGCCAGTGGGCCACGGGCTCTGCGCGGATCGTCCGCCCGTTGCGGACGAGATCGATGGTCTCGATGCGGCTGCGGGCGGCGGCGACGGCACGGACCTCCCGCGGCCGCCTCCCGTCCGGCCATTCGACGCTCGCGCCCATGCCCGCACCGCCGACGGTCACGTCGAGGCAGATCCGCTCCAGGCTGGTGGCGTAGCAGCGGCGGGCGCGGACGGCGTCGAAGACGCTCCGTCGGCTGAGCGTGGGCGCGAAGACGGCCGTCAGGCCCGGCAGCCGGTCGAGGTGCTCGGCGCCGAAGCCGGCGGGCATCGTCGCGTGCGTGTCGGTGCCGCCGACGAACCCCAGACGCAGCCCGGCGTTCAACAGGTCCGCCACGTAGCCCGGCCCGGGGTGGATCTTGTGCAGTGGGTTGGGATTGCCGCGGTACTCGCTGGTGCCCCACTTCGAGTGGATCTCGACGACGGGCATGAGGTCCGGCCCGGGATAGATCGCCTCGCCGATCTCGCCGTGCTTGCCGGTCCGCGTGGTGTGGTGCGGAACGACGAAGAACTCGCGCCCCGGCGCGAGCCGTTCGCCGAGTTTCTGGCAGAGCGTTCTGACGTTGCCTTCTTCGTACTCGTCCACGAACGTCTCCGGCCAGCGGACCATGTAGACGTTGTTGTCGCCTCCCGCCCCGCCCTTTAGCGACGCCTCGTACGCCGGAAGCGTCACGAACGCCGGCGGGTCGTCGTGCAGGTCGCTGGCCGCCACCTGCTCCTTCCACTTCCCGAGCGTGCAGCGGCCGTTCGATACGTGGTCGGCTGCCGAGGCCCAGTCCAGCCCCGCGAACCACCGCGCCGCCACGTAACAGAACTGCAACGACCGGCACCGACCGGGGTGACAGTCGCTGAGGACGGTATGGACGTGCGGGTCGCCCCACCACACGCCGTGGCGGGCGTCGGGCGAGCAGCGCGTCGGGTTACTGTGGAACGCCCGGCCGTCCAGCTCCGTCCGGAAGCGGTGCCATCCCTCCCCGCCGAGCGAAACGCCCCGCACCACGGCGACGGCCGGCGCCCCACGCCGGAAGCGGACAGCCTGCGAGGGCGGATCGGCGGCGGCGCATGTGACCGACACCTCCCCGTTGAACGCCACGGAGGGATAGCCCGTCTCGTCGGCGAGCGCGACGCGAGCGTCAAAGGGCTCCCCGGGGCGCGTGAGGGTCGGCACGACGACTGACGCACTCACGGCCGGGCCGCCCGGCGCCTCCAGGGCCAGCACTTTCTGCGCCAGCGGCGGTGGATGAATCACTTCGGCCATCCGTCCCGGCTCCTCAGCGGCGACACCGCAGCGGCGCCGCTACAGCCCCCACGCCCGGGCGAACGCCGCAAAGCTGCGGTCGTACGTCCGCTCCACGTCCGCCGGGAAGCAGCAGGCGGGCAGCTCCTTCATCCGCAGATGGTACTGGAGGCAGTCGCAACAGACGCCCTTCCGGCTGCACGGGGAGTAGGTGCAGTTGCAGCGCTCCAGGTTCCTCGATTGCCTGCATTCCATAGCAAAGGCCCTTTCGCGCGTCAGTGACGCGGTCCGCTCATTGTAGACCCCGCCCGCGCGGCAGGCAACCGGCCGGGCGGGGGCCGGAGGATTTAGGCCCCGCGGCCGGGATGCCGCTTGACGCCGCTGCCGCCGCCGGTGTATCCTCCGGCCTGACGCCACGAGCCGACACTTCAATCGCTAGCGCTATTTGAGGAGAAGGACAATGACCAACGTTCAATGCCCCTCTTGCGGCAAGATCCATCAGGCCGACGAGTCCATTCTCGGCACGCAGGTGACGTGCAACGACTGCGGGGCGACGTTCGTGGCCCAGCCGACCGCCCCCCAGCCGGTGCCCGGGGCGTATCAGCCCGTCGGAGGGGGCACCAGCGTCCTCAAGCCGCTGCTGATCACCGGCGGGGTGCTGGTGGGCCTGGCGGCCATCGCCCTGCTCGTCATCTTCGTCATCGTGCCGCTGGTGGGCGGTGGCAGCCCGAGCTGGACGAAGGCCTATGTCCCCGAGGACGTCCGGCAGATGTCCTACCTCAACCTCGACGGGCTGCGCAAGGGCAAGCTCGGCGACGATGCCGACAAGCTCCTCACGCTGCCTCGCTCCTTCAAGGTCGAGGCCGGGGATTTGGCCGAGATGTTCTCCGCCCGCGGCAAGAACGTCACCATGATGGCCTTCCGGACCCAGAAGGCGATGGACCTCGATAAGTTCCTCAGCAACGTCGACAGCGGCGACATCAAGGAATACGAGAAGCTCAACTACGCCAAGGCCGGCTTCGACGGGTACGTCGCCAAGATGGACGACCGCACCTTCTGCCTCGTCCGCAGCGAGGACGACCTGAAGGACATGATGAAGCAGGTAGCCTCGGGTAAGAAGCCCAAGATGGCAGACGACATGGCCGAGTGCCTTGACGCCGTCGGCGGCCTGGACGTCTTCTGCGTGAAGGAGGAGGACGGCACCGGCGACGATCCGAAGGCCTTCGGCATGGGCTGCGACGTCGGCTCGTCCATGGATGTCAAGGCCCACGCCGTCTACAAGGACTCTGACCAGGCCGAAGAGCAGCGGAAGCAATTCGACGAGGAGCTGGACAAGGTAAAGAAGCGCGTCGAGGACATGCCAAGCGGCGATGACAAGGACCGGGCCGAGAAGCAGCTCGACTTCATGAAGAAGCTGACGCCGAGTCGCAGCGGGAAGGTGCTCAAGATCAGCTTCTCGGCGAGCAAGGATGAGCTCAAGGACCTGATGCCGATGGCCGATGACCCGATGCTCACGTTGGCCAGGGAGGTCTCGCGGGGGAACCTGTTCCGCTAGGCCGAACGCCCCGGACGTCCGGCGGGGCTCCTGCCGCCCGACCGGCCTGGGCGGCAGGCCGGGGGGACGGGAGGGGGTTGCAGGCGGCGCCCGCTCCCTTCGAAGGGAGATGGGGCGGCGACGCCACTCGGGCATTGGGGAGAAGCGCAATGATCAACGTTCGCTGTCCGTCCTGCCACCAGGCGTACCGGCTCGACGACTCGCTTGGCGGCAGGACCGGTCGCTGCAAGTCTTGCGGCGCGACGTTCACGGTACCGCAGCCCGTCGCGCCCGCTTCGCCTCCCGCGGCCGGCCCGCCGGCGCCCGCTCCGGTGCCTCCACCCGTCCCTGCCCCTGCGGCGGCTGCCGCACAGGCGCCGCCGCCCGGCGCGCCGCCGGGCGTGCCGGCGGCCGAGGTGCCCGGTTACGTGCCGCCTTCCGCCCCGTCGCCGGCTCGGCGCCGCGCGCCCACGAAGGCGATCGTCATCGGCGCCGGTGCGCTCGTGGTGCTCGCGGGGGTCGTGTGCCTGGTGCTGCTGGTCATCGTGCCGATGTTCAGGGGCGGGGTGCCCTCCTGGGCGAAGCACTGTGTGCCGAAG
The DNA here is from genome assembly GCA_964564965.1 of uncultured Planctomycetaceae bacterium. Classification (GTDB taxonomy): domain Bacteria; phylum Planctomycetota; class Phycisphaerae; order SM23-33; family SM23-33; genus CAZMDT01. The sequence continues at coordinate 4,773 of CAZMDT010000208.1, forward strand.
GACGCCATGATGGTGGCGTACCTCGACTTCGGCAGCGCCTACCCCGTGCTGAGCGAAATGAAGGCCTACAGGGAATTCGAAATCAAGAAGGCGGTGGAGGAGCTGCTGGACCAGATGGGCCTGAAGCTCAAGCCCGAGGAGCTGGACGGCCTGTTCGTCACCATGTCGCCGAAGGAGGGCCGCGTCGCCGTCATCCGAACAGCCACCGACATGGACCTGGAGAACGTGTTCCGTAAGAGCCCGTTCGGCGACGCCGAGGGCGGCAGCTACATCTATGTCCGCGGCGGCGTCGCCTTCAAGGCGGCGGAGCGGACCTGCTGCGTCTGCCCCACCCGGAAAACCATGGACGCCATCCGGAAGCGCCTAGAGGACAAGGAGGTCAGCGAGCTTCCGGAGAAGCTCCGGAAGGCCCTCGGCCGCGTGGACGGCATGGACAGCTTCATCGTCGCCGAGGTCGACCGGGAGCTGCGGCGCGGGCCACTGCGGGAGGCGCCCCTCGAGGTCGAGTCCGTGGCCATCGGCCTCGACGTGGGCTCATCACTGACGGTCCGGATGTTTATGGTGATGAAGGACAAGAACGAGGCGAGGCCGGTCGACGTGGCCGCTCGCGCCCTGGAGGTCGTCAAGGAGCTGACGATCACCCGCGACGGCAGCGAGATCAGCCTGAAGGGAAGCTGGGGCCTCGACGACGTGGACGAGCTGATCATGATGATCAAGGACGAGGTGGAGCGGCAGCAGAAGCGGACGCTCCTTCCCCGGCCGACGGAGGCTCGGCTGGTCGAGTCGCCGGACTCACCGCCGGCCTACGAGTTGCTATACCAGTGCGCGCAGTGCGGGCACGAGTTCCGGCCCGAAGCCAGCGTGGAGCGGCCCTGGGAGATGGCCGAGGACATGGCGCCGATCGACTGCCCGAAGTGCGGTGCGAAGAAGTCGTGCTACCACATG
>CAZMDT010000209.1:0-3110 GCA_964564965.1 uncultured Planctomycetaceae bacterium
GCTTGTAAAGCCGGAACGGCGTGTTCGAAGCGTTCGCCCAGGGCAGGTCGTAGCTCATGTAGGTGGTGGGCGGCCCCGGGCGCAGGGCCGGGATATTGCCCACAACGCACTCTTCTCCCGGCCGCGCGGTGTGGCGGTAGATCGTCGGCCAACTCCGCCCGTCGCCGTCCTCGTTGAGGAACTCGGCGCACCCGCCGTTGTCGGACAGGAACATGACGAGGGTGTTGTCCTCGAGGCCGCGCCGGCGGAGCGTGGCGAGGATTCGCCCGACGCCGCGGTCCATGCGGTCGATCTGGGCGGCGTAGACGGCCATGCGGAGGTCCTCCCAGTCGCGGCGCTTCGCCTCGAGCGAGGCCCAGTCGGGCGCCTGCTCGTCGCGCGGGGAGATCGGCCAGTTCGCCTCCAGCCGCCCGGAGGCCTTCAGGCGCTCGTGGCGGGCGGTGCGGACGGCGTCCCAGCCGCCGCGGTACGTGCCCTCGTAGCGGGCGATGTCCTCCGGCAGCGCGTGCAGCGGCCAGTGCGGGGCCGTGTAGCACACGTGCAGAAAGAACGGCTCCGCCGGCCCCGAGCTCCCCGCGGCGGCCTCGTCGATCATGCGGCAGGCGTGCTCGCTGATGGCGTCGGTGTAGTAGTAGCCCTCGCGGTCGGGCTCGATGAAACGGTCCTGGTCCATCAGCGTGTGGGGGTGGAAGTAGTTTCCGCAACCGGCGACGGTGCCGTAGAAGCGCTCGAAGCCCCGGCTGAGGGGGTAGGGGTAGCCCTCGGTGCCCGGCGCCCAGGCCTCGGGAGCGAGGAGGTTGTACCCGCCACCACAGTGCCACTTGCCCGCGTAGAGCGTGCGGTAGCCGGCGGGCCTGAGGGCTTCGGCGATGGTCACGCAGTCGTCGCGCAGGTAGCCCTGGTACTCCGGCACGCCGTAGTTGCCGACCATGTGTCCCACCCCCGCCTGGTGCGGGTACAGCCCCGTCAGCAGGCTGGCCCGCGTCGGGCAGCACCGCGCGCCGTTGTACATCTGCGTGAAGACCACCCCGCCCGACGCCATCGCGTCCAGGTTCGGCGTGGCGATTTCGGACCCGAAGCAGCCGATGTCCGAGAAGCCCATGTCATCGACGAGGATGACGATGACGTTGGGTCGCTGCCGCTGGGCCGTGCGGGTGTCGTCTGCCATGTCCTCTCCCTTCTCCGGCGGGGCCGGGACGTAAGGGCATGGATGCTAACCCACCGGGGGGGCGTGTCAAGCACCGGCGGGCTTGCACGCGCCGGCCGCGGCGGGTACGCTCTAGCCGTGTGGGGCAGCCGCCGGGGCGGCCCGAGGCACGGCGCCTCCGAGGAAAGGACAAAGCCATGACTGCGGTGTGGATCATCCTGGGTGTCATCGTCCTGCTGGTCATCGTGCTGGTGGCGATCTACAACGGTCTGGTGCAGAAGCGCATCCGCTGCCAGGAGGCGTGGAGCCAGATCGACGTGCAGCTCAAGCGCCGCTACGACCTGATCCCGAACCTCGTGGAGACGGTGAAGGGCTACGCGGCGCACGAGCGGGGGACCCTGGAGGCGGTGATCCAGGCCCGCAACACCGCCATCAGCGCCCAGGGCGTGAAGGAGCAGGCCGAGGCGGAGAACATGCTCACCGGCGCGCTGCGCCAGCTGTTTGCCCTGTCGGAGGCGTACCCCAACCTGAAGGCGAACGAGAACTTCGCCCAGCTTCAGGAGGAGCTGACGAGCACGGAGAACAAGATCGCCTTCGCCCGGCAGCACTACAACGACTCGACGGCGGTGTACAACACGGCCCGGCAGACGTTCCCGAACAACATGGTGGCGAACATGTTCGGCTTTAGGGAGCGGGACTTCTTCGAGATCGAGGAGCCCGGCCACCGCGAGGCGCCGAAGGTGCAGTTCTAGGGAATCGTGAATACCAGGCAGGGATCAGCGAATGTCGAACCGTGCGGGCTCCACGCCGGGGACGGCGAGCACTACAGCCGGCGATGAAGCGCCGCAAGCCGGCGAAGGGCGGAGGCCGCGCAGGCCCTGCGACCTCGGGGCCAGGTTGATCGACTTCGCGGCTCTGGCGCCGGACCCGGCCGAATCTCTCCCGGACGCGCTGGCGGGCAGCCATATCGGCGGGCGATTGGCGCGTTGTGGCATGAAGGCGCGATGGACGGGTCCGTCCTTCGGACTTCGACGTTCCGTGTTCGATATCCGATTTTGGCTGTTCCGTATTTGAGATTCAGCCCCGGAGGGGCCTGTGCCCGTTGAGACGTTCCACACGCTGATCGCCAGGAACAAGCGCAACAGCTTCCTGCTGATCCTGCTGTTCGTGCTGTTCTTCGCCGGCCTGGGCCTGCTGATCGGCATGGTGTGGGGCGGCGGGGAGGCGGGGTTCGGCATCGTCGTGGCGGTGGTGGCGGCCGTCATCGCCTTCATCCTGACGTTGCTGAGCTATTACGGCGGCAGCTCGGCGCTTCTGGGGCTGAGCAAGGCCCGCGAGATCACCAAGGCCGCCGACCCGCAGCTTTTCAACGTGGTCGAGGAGCTGTGCCTGGCCGGCGGGCTGCCCATGCCGCGGATCTACCTCATCGACGACACGGCGATGAACGCCTTCGCCACCGGGCGCGACCCCCGGCACGCTTCGGTCGCCATCACCACCGGCCTGCGGAGCCAGCTCACCCGCGACCAGCTCCAGGGCGTGATGGCCCACGAGCTCAGCCACGTGCGGCACTACGACATTCTCTACGCGATGCTGATAGCCGTCATGGTCGGCGTGGTGGTCATGCTGTGCGACATCTTCTTGCGGAGCCTGTGGTTCGGGGCGGGCTCGCGCCGCCGCAGCCGAAGCCGTGAACGCGGCGGCGGCGCCGCCCAGGCCGTGCTGCTCATCGTCGCCATCATCCTCGCCATCGTCGCGCCGATCCTCGCCAAGATCATCCAGATGTCGCTGTCGCGGCAACGGGAGTACCTTGCCGACGCCGGGGCGGTGGAGCTGACGCGGAACCCCGAGGGTCTGGCCGGCGCGCTGGAGCGGCTCGGCGGCGATCAGGAGGTGCTCGAGGTCTCGCTGATCGAGAACATTCACCGCGAAGAAACGACCCAGGCGCTGATCCGCAGTTTTTTGA
>CAZMDT010000209.1:3120-5692 GCA_964564965.1 uncultured Planctomycetaceae bacterium
ATCGTGCACCCGATCAAGAAGTTCGAGGAGCGGGCGAAGAGCATCTTCGACACGCACCCGGCCCTGCGCGACCGCATCGCGCGCCTCCGCTCCCTGACCGTCTGAGGCGCCCCGTCTCCGCGCCCCGCGGCTTTGTGCCCGCCGGCGGTTACGCTAGAATCGCCTCGGCGGCGGAGCCACCCCGCCCGGCCGCTGCCCGAGACGCCACATGACGGTCCGCGCGCTGATCATCGGTCTTCTGCTCGCCGTCGCCCTCGCCGCCTTCGGCTACCTCAACGACTGGGCCTTCAAGCTGCCCTACCTTGCCGGCAACCTCGTCCCCGCCACCGTCTTCGGCTTCCTCATCCTCGGGCTGCTCGTGGTGAACCCGCTGGTGCGGCTCCTCAGCCGCCGGCAGCTCCGCGCGGCCGAGTGGTGCGTCATCATCGCCCTCATGCTCGTCGGGTCGGTCGTGCCCGGCCCGAGCCTCGGCTGGCAGTTCGCGGACATCCTGGTCTGGCCGTTCCGGCACGCGGAGCTGCGCCCGGGGTGGCAGCGGCTTCGCGTGCTGGATTACGCCCCGCCGGTCATGCTGGCGGACCCCTCGGCGGCGGAGGGCGCCGTGGACAAGTTCATCCGGGGCATCGGCGGGGGCGGCTGGCCGGCCGTGGGCGACGTGCCGTGGGCGGCGTTCCGGCGGACGCTGTTGTTCTGGCTGCCGCTGCTGGCGCTGGGGTACGTGGCGACGATCTGCGCGGTGGTCGTCGTGCACGGGCAATGGGCGCGGCGCGAGCGCCTGCGCTATCCCGTGGCCGAGTTCACCGGCGAGCTGCTCCGCGGCGCCGACGAAGGGCCCTTCGCGAGCATCTTCCACAGCCGCCGGTTCTGGATCGGCTTCGGGGTCTCGTTCTGCATCCTCGTCGTCAACGGCCTCCAGGTGTGGTACCCGAACAGCATCGCGATCCCCATCAGCCTCGACCTCAGCGCCGCGGGGCAGAAGTGGCCGGCGATTCTGCGGATCCATCGCGGCGACTGGATGCTCCATCCGCGCCTGTTCTTCGTGGCGCTCGGCTTCGCCTACTTCGTCAGCAGCGACGTCTCCTTCTCCGTCGGCATCAGCCACGTGGTCTTCGGCGTCGCCTGGCTGTGGGCGCGCCAGGCCGGGCTCGACATGCAGACCAGCCCCATGGGCGGCGGGGCGTGGCACTTCCAGATGTTCGGCTCTTACCTCGGCATGATGATCATCATCCTGTACGTCGGGCGACGGTTCTACGCCGGCGTGCTGAAGCACGCCTTGGGCCTCGGGCGCGGCGACGCCGTCGAGCCGGGGGCTGTCTGGGCCGCCCGCATCGGCCTGCTCGCCGCCGCGGCCATGGTCGTCATGCTCATCGCCGTCGTCCGCCTCCACTGGCTGCTCGCCGTCCTGTTCGTCCTGCTGATGGGGATGATGTTCATCGTGCTGACCCGGATCAACGCGGAGACGGGGCTGATCATCATCCAGCCGCGGTGGCACGCGGTGTCGGTGATGGCCGGGCTGTTCGGCTTCACCGCGCTGGGGCCGAACATGTTCGTCATCCTCGCCCTGCTGGCGGCCGTGGTGGCCATCGACCCGCGGTCGTGCCTGATGCCCATGGTGGCGAACGCGCTGCGGTTCAGCGAGTCGCAGGGCATCGCAACGGCGAGGCTGGGGCGGTGGCTCGCGGTCGGCGCGCTGGTGGCCCTCCTGGTCGGCGTCTTCTCCACCATCTACGTGCAGTACACCTTCGGGCAGGAGGGGCAGTTCTTCTGGGGCAAGAGCGTCGCCGCGATGCCCTTCCGCTGGCTGGAGCGCGACATGCCCGGCTTCGACCGCCCCCCCGCCGACCGGTACGACTTCAGCTTCGCCCATATCCGCCCGTCGAAGACCTTCCTGTGGTCGGCGGGCTTCGGGCTGGCGGCCGTGCTGGCGTTCAGCTTCCTCCGGCTGCGGCATACCTGGTGGCCGGTCCATCCGGTCCTGTTCGTCGTGTGGGGCACGTGCACCGTCGTGCCGCTGGTGCCGAGCTTTCTGCTCGGCTGGCTGATCAAGACGGTCGTCAGCAAGTTCGGCGGCGGCGGGGCGTACCGGCGCAACAAGCCCCTGTTCGTCGGCCTTGTCGCGGGCGAGTTCATCGCCGGCGTGCTCTGGGCCGCCGTCGGGCTCATCTATCACCTCGCCACGGGGCTCCAGGGGCAGGCGTATCGCATCCACCCGTTCTGAGCGGCGGGGGGGGCGAACGGGCGCAACTTCACTCCCTCCCGGCATGCGGCCGATAGAGCCCATATGCACGAAGGCAAGGAGACGCTCGGGTTTCTGTGCCGGTGGGGGCTGCTGGGGCTGGCGGCGGTGATGGTGCTGGCAGCGGCGTGGGCGTCGCTGTCGGCGGCCACGTCCACCGCGGACGACCTTAGCGCCTCGGCGGTCGTCCCGGACGGCCTGTGGGGCCGCCGCGACGCCGCCCACCTGACCGCGGTCGTGACGCCTTGCTACCTGAAGGACTATCCGGCCACGCTGCTGGCCGGCTCGCCCGGGGAGGCGCCAGGCGTCGTCCCCGCGGCCGGCGGCAGGGCGCAT
>CAZMDT010000210.1:0-5680 GCA_964564965.1 uncultured Planctomycetaceae bacterium
GCCGAGATCACGCAGTTCCAGGCCTACCGAAGGTACTGCCACCGCCTGTCCGTCTCCGGGGAGCCCCTGCATTACGTCGCGGTCGTCGCGCGGAAGCTGCGCGACCTGCCCGATGACGTGATGGAAGACTGGGAACTCTAGGCCCCAAGACAGCGGCGACGCGATGATCGTCTTCGACCACGTCTCCAAGACGTACCCGGGAGGCACGGAAGCCGTCCGCGGTCTGTCCCTGGAGGTGGCCGAGGGTGAGACCCTCGTCCTGCTCGGCACCAGCGGCAGCGGCAAGACCACCACGATGAAGATGGTCAACCGCCTGATCGAGCCGACGGCGGGGCGCATCCTGGTCGAGGGGCGCGACGTGATGGAACAGGATCCGATCCGCCTGCGCCGCGGGATCGGCTACGCCATCCAGCACATCGGTCTGTTCCCCCACATGACCGTGGGCGAGAACATCGCGGTCGTGCCGAGGCTGCTCCAATGGCCGCGGGCGCGGATCGAGGAAAGGACCGACCGGTTGCTGGCTCTGGTCGGGCTCGAGCCGGGCGAGTTCCGCGACCGCCGCCCCTCGCAACTGAGCGGCGGGCAGAAGCAGCGCATCGGCGTCGCCCGGGCGTTGGCGGCCGACCCGCCGATCGTCCTGATGGACGAGCCGTTCGGGGCCCTCGACCCGATCACCCGCGAGCAGCTCCAGAACGAGTTCCTCGAACTGGAGTCGGTGATTCGCAAGACGATTCTGTTCGTCACGCACGACGTCTTCGAGGCCGTGAAGATGGGCGACCGCATCGCCCTGCTCGACGGCGGCGAGCTTCAGCAACTGGCCACGCCCCGCGAACTGGTCGAAAGCCCCGCCAACGAGTTCGTGGATCAGTTCCTCGGCCAGCACCGCTTCCAACTGGCCCTGCTGACGCGGACGGTCCGATCGATTATGGACCAGGCCGGCGGCGGAGGCCGAGCACCCGAGACGCGGCCGAAAGAATGGCTGTCCGTTCGGAACTCGCTGGTCGAGGCGCTCGACCTGTTCAAGCGGACGGATCGCCGGACCATCCCCGTCTATGAAGGTCGGGAATTCCGCGGCACCATGGACAAGGCCGACCTGCTCGCGGCAATCTCCGGCCTGCTGGGGGACGTAGGAGGCGGCCGATGATCGCGTCCGTGGCCTTCTGGCAGCACTGGCAGGAGATGCTGTCGAAGACGCAGCAGCACCTATTCCTCGCGCTGACGGCCATGTTCCTCGCGTGCGCCATCGCCGTGCCTCTCGGCATCGTCCTGGCCCGAACCCGCGTCCGCTGGGCGTCCACGGTGGTCATCGGCATCGTCAACGTCATCCAGCCGATCCCATCGCTGGCCCTGGTGGCCCTGGTCGGCGTCCTGTTCATGCTGTTCAAAGAGCGATACGGCGTCGGGCCCAGCACCGTCGGGTCGGTGCCCGGGCTGGTCGCGCTGGTGGCGTACTGCCTGCTGCCCATCCTGCGGAACACCTACACGGGCATCCGGCAGGTCGATCCGGCCGTGATCGAGGTGGCCACCGGCATGGGCATGCGCTCCCGCCAGATTCTGTTTCGGATCGAAATGCCCCTGGCGATGCCCTTCATCATGACGGGCATTCGGATCGCCACGGTCTGGTCAATCGGCGTGGCCACGCTGGTGTCCATGATCGGGGCGGGGGGGCTGGGCGACCTGATCTTCGTCGGGCTGCGGACCCAGAAGATGGACTACATCGTGGCCGGCATCGTGCCGGCGATCGCGTTGGCGCTCGTCTTCGACTGGGGGTTGGGTCTGCTGGAACGCTGGCTGACCCCGTCCGGCACCCGCGGCCCCGAGACAACGTGAACCGCCGAGTCGCCGAACAACCAAGGAGTCCTCATGACGGAGAAATCGAAGTTCCTTACCGTGGTCGTCGCGCTGGGCGTCGTCGCTTTGGGGCTCGTGCTCTACTGGGCGCTTCGCCCGGAGACGACGGGGCTGGTCGCCGGGTTCAACTCGGAATTCCTCGTCCGTGACGATGGATACCCCGGCCTGCAGGAGGTGTACGGCCTGTCGTTCGCCGAGGCCAACGTCAAGCAGATGGACACCGGGCTGATGTACAAGGCCTGCGCCGACGGCGACGTCGACGTCATCTGCGGGTTCTCCACCGACGGGCTGATCAGCGCGCTGGACCTCAAGATGCTCAAGGACGACAAGGACTTCTGGCCGCCGTACTTCGCCTGTCCGGTCGTCCGCCGCGAGGCGCTGGAACGATCCCCGCAACTGCGCGAGGCCCTGCTGCGGCTCGGCGGAAGGATCGACGTCGAGACCATGCGGCAGCTCAACTACGAGGCGGCCCGGAGCGACTCTCCGCGTCGCAGCGAGGATGTCGCCCGCGAGTTCCTCGTGAAAGCGGGGCTCATCGAACCCGCCGCACAGCCCGGGGCCGGGACCGGCGTGACCGTCGTCGTCGCCAGCAAGAACTTCACCGAGCAGGCCATCCTTGGGGACCTGATGGCGATCTTCATCGAGACGACCACCGACCTGAAGGTCGAGCGGAAGCGGAACCTGTCCACGCTGGCCTGCAACACCGCGCTCAAGGCCGGCGACGTGGACCTGTACGCCGAGTACACCGGCACGGCCCTGGTCACGCACCTGGACATGAAGCCCCGCAAAGACCCCGACGAGGTGTACCGGATCGTCAAGGACGAGTACGAGCGGCGATGGGACCTCATCTGGCTTGAGCCGTTCGGGTTCGAGAACCGCTACACGCTGACGATGCGCGCGGACCGGGCGAAGCAGCTCGGGATCGAGACCATCTCGGAACTGGCCGAGCACGTCAGCCAAGGCCGGCAGGCCGAGTAGCGCGTCGCGGGCCTGCACGACCTCCGGCGCACGACGTGGCTTCGCGCCTGCGGCGGCGGGCGATACAATGCGGAACGCGGGGCTGGGCGGAGAGCGAGCCGTGTTCCAACTCCTGGTCTTCGCGGCGCTGATAGTGCTGCTCGTGCCGATCCTCGTCGTCGGCGCCCTCGCCCTGTTCTCGTTCGCGTGGGCGCACGCAGCGGCGCTCGTCCAGTGGCGCATCCGCCGCCGGGCGTCACGCGCGGACCACGAGCGGACACACCTGCCCGACGGCACCCCGCTACCCCCCGTTGCCCGCGGGCTCTGCGAGGAATGCGAATTGGTCTTCGACGACGTCTGCCACCTGCCCGACGGCCGGCGCCTGTGCCGCGAGTGCTTCGCCCTCCGCAGCCGGTTCCCGGATGCCTCGGCGGGCCTGCGACCGCCGCGCAGGGTTCTGGACGACGCCGGGCTGCTATCCGTCCCCCGCCCGCAGGCGCGGCGCCGCGGCGCCGCGTCGGCGGACAGCCGTTCGTCCCCCTGAGCATTGGCGCGTGCGGGGCCGACGGCCTTCCGCTAAACTCTCCGCCGGACCCCGGCGGAGATCGATGCCATGTCCACCAAGCACGCGTTGACGGATCGGGTCTACGAAGCTGGCGGGCGGAAGCTGTCGATGGCCGACCTGCTCGACTACTTCTCCCAGGCCGGACACCTGCGCGTCTCCGACCTGCACCTCAAGGTCGGCTGCCCGCCCACGTACCGCATCGACGGGGCGCTGAAGCCGATGAGCGGCCCGCCGCTCGACGCCCCGGCGGCCGAGGCGCTCGTGTGCAGCCTGCTCGCCGACCCCGAGGTCGAGGCGCTGCGGCGAGACCGCTCCGTGGACAGCTCGTACATCGCCGAGGCGTTCCAGTTCCGCCTGAGCGCGTTCTACGACAACGACGGCCCCGCCGTCGCCGTGCGGGCGCTCGAGAGCGACATCCCCTCGGTGGAGCAGATCGGCTTCCCCAACGGCGTCTGGCGGGACATCGTGGTGATGCAGCGCGGGCTGGTGCTCGTCACGGGCATCACCGGGGCCGGCAAGAGCACCACCATCGCCTCCCTCATCGCCCACATCGCCGCCACGCGCCCCTGCCGCGTCATCACGCTGGAGGACCCCATCGAGTACCACCTGACGAGCGACCAGGCGGTGATCTCGCAGCGCGAGGTCGGGCGCCACGTCCCCAGCTTCGAGCGCGGCCTGCGGGACTGCCTCCGCGAAGACCCCGACGTGATCTTCGTGGGGGAGATGCGCGACCGGGAGTCCACCTCGTGGACGCTGACGGCGGCCGAGACGGGGCACCTGGTGTTCTCCACGCTTCACACGCGCGACGCCCGCGGCACGATCACGCGCCTGCTGGACATGTACCCGGAGGGCCGACAGGACGAGATCGCCAGCCAGCTCTCGCTGGGGCTGCGGTACGTGATCTCGCAGAAGCTCATCCCCCGCGCCGACGGGCAGGGGCGCGTGCTGGCGATGGAGATCCTCAACAACACCTACGCCACGGCCAACCTCATCCGCACGCGGAAGCTGGAGCAGATGTACTCGAACCTCCAGACGCGCACCCGCGACGTCACGGAGGAGCGGATGTGCACGATGGAGCGGTCGCTGGCGCGGCTGGTGCAGCTCGGGCTCGTCTCGCCCCTCGAGGCCGAAAAGTGGGCCGAGGACCGCAACGTCTTCTTCGACGAGATGCAGCGGATCGGCAAGCCGCCACCCCCGCCCCCGCGCCGCCGGGCCCAGCGCCCCTAGCGCCGCCCGCCCCGGCCCACGGTGCCCGGCCTGCCCGCCGGGGAGGCAAGGCTGCGAGTGGCCGCGGCAGCGAATCCGCAACCGGCTACGGCGGGCAGGCGTCCGGTCGGTGGGGAGTCTCGACGCGGGCGTGACGGCCCTGTTGCGCACGGACGGCACGCCCGTGCCACGCCTCACGCGCCGGCTTGCTTCTGCTGAACCCTCTTCCAGGTGTCCTTGAGCGTGACGGTGCGGTTGAGGACGGGCCGGCCGGGGGCGGCGTCGGCGTCCATGCAGAAGTAGCCGATCCGCTCGAACTGGCAGCGCCAGCCCGCGGGGTGGTCGGCGACGGACGGCTCGACCTTGCAGCCCGTCAGCACCTGAAGCGATTCGGGATTCACGTTCCGCTTCCAGTCCTGCCCCTCCGGCACGTCGGTCGGGTCCTCCTGCGTGAACAACCGCTCGTACAGCCGCACCTCCGCGTCCACCGCCTCCGACGCCGACACCCAGTGCAGTGTGCTCTTCACCTTCCGCCCGTCGGGGGCGTCGCCGCCGCGCGTCGCCGGGTCGTACGTGCACCGCAGCTCCACGACGTTGCCGGCCGCGTCCTTCACCGCCTCCGTGCACCTCACGAAGTACGCGTACCGCAGCCGCACCTCCCGGCCGGGCGCCAGGCGGAAGAACTTCCGCGGCGGGTCCTCCATGAAGTCGTCCTGCTCGATGTACAGCTCGCGCGAGAAGGGCACCTGCCGCGTGCCGGCCGAGGGGTCCTCGGGGTTGTTGATCGCCTCGAGCGGCTCGACCTGCCCCTCCGGGTAGTTCGTGATGACGAGCTTCAGCGGGCGCAGCACGCCCATCACGCGCGGGGCGACCTTGTTCAGGTGCTGGCGGACGCAATGCTCCAGCAGCGAGATTTCCGAGGTGCCGGTGAACTTGGCGACGCCGACGCGGCCGAGGAAGTCGCGGATCGCCTCGGGCGTGAAGCCGCGGCGGCGCATGCCGCACAGCGTCGGCATCCGCGGGTCGTCCCAGCCGGACACGTACCCGCCCTCGACGAGTTCGCGGAGCTTCCGCTTGCTCATCACGGTGTGGGTGAGGTTG
>CAZMDT010000211.1:0-5666 GCA_964564965.1 uncultured Planctomycetaceae bacterium
AATCAGAAGGGCGGAGTGGGAAAGACCACCACGGTGGCGAACCTCGGCGCGGCGCTGGCCTCCCGCGGCCGCGATACCTGCCTCATCGACCTCGACCCGCAGGCCCACCTCACGCTGCACCTCGGCGTCGAGCCCGACGCGCCGCGGATCAGCATCTACGACGTGCTCACCGCCGGCGTGCCCCTGGGCGAGGCCGTGTGCGAGGTCCTGCCTCACCTGTGGCTGGTGCCGTCGGTGGTCGACCTGGCGGCCGCCGAGGTCGAGCTTGCCTCCGCCGTCGGGCGGGAGCGAATCCTGTGCGACCGGATGGCGGAGGCCGGCTTTCGGCAGGAGTTCCTTCTCATCGACTGCCCGCCCAGCCTGGGGCTGCTGACGCTGAACGCCCTCGCCGCCGCCGACGACGTCTATATTCCCCTCCAGGCGCATTTCCTCGCTCTCCAGGGGCTCGGCAAGCTGCTGGAGACGGTGGCCCTCGTCAAGCGGCGCATCAACCCGCGCCTGCGCGTGGCGGGCATCATCCGGTGCCTGTACGAGGCCAACACGCGCCTGGCCGCCGAGGTGTCGGCGGACCTCCGGGGCTTCCTCGCCGCCGCCCGCGACGGCGGAACGCCCTGGGCCGGCGCCAGGCTGTTCGACACCATCATCCGCCGCAACATCAAGCTCGCCGAGAGCCCGTCCTACGGGAAGACGATCTTCGATTACGAGCCCCGGTCGGCCGGGGCGGAGGACTACGCGGCGCTGGCCGAGGAGTTTCTGAGCTTGGCGGAGGCCGACGAACGCCCGGCCGCGGCCGAGGCGCCGCCGGCCGTTGAGGCGCCGGAGACGGCCGGGGCGTACGAGCCGCAGCCGCCCCACGCCGAACCGGGCGCCGCAAGCGCCGAAGCATCGGAGGCCCGCGGCCGCGCCGCGTGGGACCGCCCTGCCCCGCCGTGCCTGCCGCGGCCCGGCGCCGCCCCGTGACCGCCGCGCCCACGCGCCGTTGACGCCGCTACGGGCCCGCGATAGCGTAGCGCCGATGGCCACCGTCCTGCACATCATCGACGGGCACTCGCAGATTTATCGCGCCTACTACGCTCCCTTCCGCAACCTCAGCAGCCCCACCGGTGAGCCGACGCGGGCAACATTGGTGTTCTGCAACATGCTGCTGCGGCTGATCGCCGACCGCCGCCCGGACTACCTGGCCATGGCGGTGGACGGCCCCGCCGAGAAGCTCAAGCGCCGCCGCGCGTATCCGCCGTACAAGGTCACGCGCAAGCCCCCGCCCGACGACTTCCACCCGCAGGCGGAGCGGATCATGGAGATCGTCCGGACGATGGGCATCCCGGTGCTCGCTGTGGAGGGCTCGGAGGCCGACGACATCATGGCCACCGCCGTCGAACGCCTCGCCGGGGCTGACCTCGACATCGTCCTCGTCAGCCGCGACAAGGACCTCGAGCAGCTCCTTGGCGACCACGTCGTGCTGTACGACCCGATGAAGGGCGAGACGATCGACGCGGCCGCCGTCGAGCGTGAGAAGGGCTACCCGCCGGACAGGGCCGTCGAGGTCCAGGCCCTGATGGGCGACTCGATCGACAATGTCCCCGGCGTGCCCGGGGTCGGGGCGAAGACGGCGGCGCGGCTCATCGCGAAGTACGGCAGCGTGGACGAGGTCGTCGCCCACGCGAACGAGCTGACGCCGAAGCTGAAGGAGAACGTGCTGGCCTCGGCCGAAGTGCTGGAGCTGTCGCGACGGCTCGTCACGCTCGACCGCCACGTGCCGGTCGACCTCGACATCGAGGCCATGAAGTTCAGCGGCATCCGCGTCGAGGCGGTGCGCCCGCTGTTCGAGGAGCTTGGGTTCAACAGCCTGCTGTCGCGCCTGGAGGGGGCCGCCGGCGAGAAGGCCCCCGCGGACGCGGCGCCTCAGGCGTGGCCGTCGCACAGGCCCGACGGGTCCACGACGGCCGCCGACTTCGACTACACCTGCGTCGACACGCCCGAGGCCCTCGACGCCTTGGTCAGGCGGCTCGCCGGCGCCAGGCGGCTCGCCGTCGACACGGAGACCACGTCCACGCGCCCGATGTCGGCGGAGCTGGTCGGCGTCTCCCTCGCCCGGGAGCCCGGCAAGGCGGTCTACATTCCCGTCAAGGCCCCCCTCGGCTCTCGCGCATTGAGTATCGAGGAGGTCCGCGAGAAGCTCGGACCTGTCCTCGCCGACGCCAAGGTCGAGAAGATCGGCCAGAACCTCAAGTACGACCTGCTCGTGCTCGGCAACGCCGGGGTGGAGCTGCGCGGGCCGATGTTCGACACGATGATCGCCGCCCACGTGCTGGACTCCACCCGGATGAGCTATGCGCTGGGGGCGCTGTCGGCGGAGCTGCTGAACCACCGCTGCATCCCGATCGAGGACGTGATCGGGCGCGGGCGGAACCAGATCAGCATGGACGCGGCGCCGGTGGAGGTCGTAGCGATCTACGCAGCCGAGGACGCCGACGTGACGCTGCGCCTGGCGGACGTCCTGCGTGCGCGGCTGGAGGAGGAGGGACTGACGGCGCTCTTTGGGAAGCTGGAAATGCCGCTGATGCCCGTCCTGGCGGCGATGGAGCGGCGCGGGGTGCTGGTCGATCCGGCGGCGCTGAAGCGGATGGAGACGGCGCTGTCGCGTGAAGCCGACGCGCTGCGGGAGCGGATCATCGAATCGGCGGGGCGCGAGTTCAACGTCGATTCCCCCAAGCAGCTCGGCGAGGTGCTCTTCGAGGAGCTGAACCTGCCGGTGCTGAAGAAGACCAAGACCGGCCCCAGCACCAACTCGACCGTCCTGCAGCAGCTCGCCGTGCATCACGAGCTGCCCGGTCTCGTGCTCGACTACCGCAAGCTGACCAAGCTGGTCAGCACGTACCTCAAGGCGCTCGCCGGGTTCATCGACGCCGGCACCGGGCGCGTCCACACCAGCTTCCACCAGGCCGGCACCGCCACCGGGCGCCTTTCCAGCAGCGACCCGAACCTTCAGAACATCCCCGTCCGCACGGAGGAGGGACGGCAGGTTCGCTCGGCCTTCGTCGCCCCCGAGGGCTGCGTGCTCCTGTCGGCCGACTATTCGCAGGTCGAGCTGCGCGTGCTGGCACACCTCTGCGAAGACCCCACGCTGGTCGAGGCCTTCCACGCCGGGCAGGACATCCACCGGATCGTGGCGGCCGAGGTGTTCGCCGTGCCGGCGAAGCAGGTCACGCCGGAGCAGCGCGCCCGGGCGAAGACGGTGAACTTCGGGATCGTCTACGGTCAGACGGCGTTCGGGCTGTCGGTGACGCTGCGGATTCCGCGGCCGGAGGCGCAGGAGTTCATCCGGCAGTACAAGAAGCGCTTTCCCCGCATCGACGCGTTCCTTCAGGCGTGCATCAGGCAGGCGAAGGAACACGGCTACGTCGAGACGATCTTCGGGCGGCGGCGGCGAATCGGCGACATCGAGGCGCGGAACCCGCAGCGCCGGGCGCTTGCCGAGCGCCTCGCCATCAACTCCGTCGTCCAGGGCTCCGCCGCCGACCTCATCAAGCAGGCGATGATCAACATCAACCGCCGCGTCCTCGAGGAAGACCGCCCCAGCCAAATGCTCCTGCAAATCCACGACGAGCTCGTCTTCGAGCTACCCCGCGACGCCGTCGAGGCCGAACGCGAGATGATCGTCGAGGAGATGGTCGGCGCCATCAGGCTCCGCGTGCCGCTGAAGGTCGACGTCGGCTGGGGCGCCAACTGGATGGATGCCAAGTGAGCCCGCGGGCGGCGCGGGCTACCGGGCGAGGAGCTCCCGCAGGTCGAACGTCGCGTAGGGCCCCGGCGAGGCGGGCTGGCGGTTCACGGAGACGTGCATGCGCATCGCCTCCGGCTCGAAGACCACCGCCTGGAGGTTGAGGCCCCGAATGCAAGCGGCGTCGAGCGCCGCGGCCATGTCCTCGGCGGTCATTCGCCCGGCGTGCTTCGCCGCCGCCAGAAGCGCCTGCCGCCGCTCGCACCGGACGTCGTACGACCGCATGGGGTGCGCCACGAAGTAGTTGCTCGCGGCGAGCACCCCCTGGGTGCCGCGGCGCGTACGGGTCGTCGCCAGGCCCAGTTCCAGCAGCAGCGCCCCGCGGGCGTCGGCCACCATCACGTTCATCGGGATCACGTGCCGCATGCCCCGCAGCGCCTCCGCCATCTCGTCGGCGCTTCGGCTGCGCCCGGCGGCGAGGCGCATGGCGATCTGGACGGGCAGGCCGCCATCCTGCTGGGCGGGCCCGGCGGCGTTGAAGACGAGCATGTTGCCGAACGCCACGCCCTCAGCGTTGATGCCGGTGAATGCCCCGGCCATTCCGAGGAACGTCACCGCAACGAGCGGGATGCCCTCGGTCGGGTGGTAGACGACGATGATGCTGCCGCGGTCCTCCAGGCCGAGCCCGAAGTACTCGGCGTTGCGCCCCATGATGAGCCGTCCGCCCGCGCTCGCCTCGCTCCACACCGCCAACGTGCTGCACCTCATCTTCGGGACGATGTTGAGGGCCAGGAGGTCCGGGTAGGGGACGTCCGCCGCCTCGGCTGTCGCCTGGATCTGCTCGCGAATCGCCAGCGGCATGTGGGCCTCCTGCGACCGGGCGTAGGCGACGAACCGCGCCTTGGCCGGTGCGGGCAGCAGGCTGTCCGCGTAGCGGATGAGCGACCGCAGCGCCGGGGCGAGCAGCCGGCCGTACTGCTCGCCCATCTCGCGCGGGCTGCCGTAGAGGTGCACGACCGGCGTATCGTGCTGGAGGACGAAACACGCGCGGCCGGCCTGTGCGGGGGTCCGCATGGCCCGGCCGATCTCGTAGCGGTGCCACAGCGCGCACCCGGGCAGCGCCGGCAGGAGCAGCAGCACGGCGAGCCAGGCGCGCCCCCGTCTTGCCCCGGCAAGGCCGGCCAAGGGCCGTGTGCTACTTCCACCGCTCATTCATCTCCGCCATCTGGCGGTCCACCTGTTCGAGGGCGCCACGCCACGTGGCAGCCGCCGCCGCCTCGCCCGCCCGTTTCTGCAACCGGGCCAACTCCGCGGCTACGGCCCGCCGGCACAGCAGCACCTGCCAGCCGCCGGCGCGATCCGCGGGCAGCGAGGCCAGGCGGCGGTGCTCCGCCTCCAGGTACACCACCGCCTCGGCGGTCGGGAGCCTTTCGGCCAGCTCGTGGTAGGCCGCGGGGCTCGGCCGCAGGAGGTTCGCCGCCTTGAACGCCTCGGTGACCAACTCCGGCGAGGCCGCCACGGCACTGGCGGACAGGCACATCGCGCGGCTGAGGGCGGCGACGCCGGGGTCGTCGTAGGCGAGCTTCCCCTCGGCGGCCCGGTCGATCAGCCGCCGGGCCGCGGGCCAGTCGGCATCGGCGAGCACGACGCCGGCGGAATCGCAGTACACACAAACCCACCGCCCGTGCCCGCCGCGCGCCATCCGCTGCATGAGCCGGCCGTAGTACGCCGTCCGCGACAGCACGGCCAGGTGCATGCCCTGCCGCAGGACTTCGTCCGCATCGAGGCGCTCGACGATCCGCCGGCGGAGCCGGAGCGTCTCCAGCGCGTACACCTGCTCCGCCCGCCCGCCGATGAACAGCTTCAGGCGCGGGCAGCGCCAGCGGAGGTAACCCTCCCACCGCCAGTCATGCAGCGCCCGGGCCTCGACGTCGCTGAAACTCAT
>CAZMDT010000212.1:0-5657 GCA_964564965.1 uncultured Planctomycetaceae bacterium
GCCGGTCATCGCCGAGAGCGTCCACCAGCTATTTGCGAGCCCGGCCGGGCGCGAGGCGATCCGCCGGTTGAAGGACGCCGGCGTGAAGATGACCGCGGAACAGCCGGCGCCGTCCGCGCCCCAGGCCGCGGAGGCGCCGCTCGCCGGCAAGACGGTCGTCGTGACCGGCACGCTGGAGGGGTTCTCGCGGGAGGAGGCGGAGGAGGCGATCAAGGCGGCCGGCGGAAGGGCGACCTCGAGCGTCTCGAAGAACACCGACTTCCTGGTGGTCGGTGCCGATCCCGGCGCGAAGAAGCTGGCTCAGGCTCAGAAGCTCGACGTGGAGACCATCGACGAGGCGGAGTTCGCCCGGCGTCTGGGGCTGAAGTAGGGGGCGCACAAAAACGCCCGCGGCGATGCGGGCGAATCGGTTCCTCACCGGGGCAGCGGGCTAGCACATGGCTGCGAAGCTCAACAGGATCAGGATGATCATCTTGATTTTTCGCCGCAATGCGGTCTCCATGGCCGCGTGCCTCCGTGGGCCTGGGTTTCTTCGACTGCGATTATACCACCACCCGCCCGCGCGCGGAAGGGGGGAAATCGCCGTTTTGGCGGCTTATCCCGGAGAATCTCCCGCTCAGTAAGCGAGGAAAGCTGTGCGATCTGGGCAAGCTGTACGGGCTGCAACGCCCGGCAACTGAGATCGCTACGTGTGGTAGTCCGCGTTGATGGCGATGTAGTCGCGCGACAGGTCGCACGTGAGGGCGGTGAACTTGCCGCTCCCGAGGCCGAGGTCGCACGTGATGACCACTTCCGGCCGCCCCAGCTCCTTGGCGAGGGCCTTGCGGTCGAACGCGCGCCGGCTGCCGCGCGCGAAGACCAGTGTGCCGCCGATCCGGATGGTGAGCTTCTCGGGGGCGACCTTGGCGGCCGACTTCCCGATCGCCATGGCGATGCGCCCCCAGTTGGGGTCGCAGCCGTGGACGGCCGTCTTCACCAGCGGGGAGTCGGCGACGCTCTTGGCGGCGGCGCGGGCGTCGGCGTCGGAGCGGGCGCCGCGGACGGCGACCTCGATGAGGCGGGTGGCGCCCTCGCCGTCGGCGGCCAGCGCACGCGACAGCTCCCAGCAGACCTCGTGCAACATCTTCGCGAAGGTGGCGTACGCCCGTGACCGCGGACCGACGGCCGCGTTGCCCGCCGCGCCCGAGGCGAACACCGCCACCGTGTCCGACGTCGACGTGTCGGAGTCGATCGTGACGGCGTTGTACGTCGTCGCCGCCACGCCGCGCAGCGCCTTGCCGAGCGCCGCCGGCGCCACGGCGGCGTCCGTCGTCAGCACCGAGATCATCGTCGCCATCGACGGCGCGATCATGCCGGCGCCCTTCGCGATGCCCGCGACGGTCACGCGCCTTCCCGCGAGGCGCCCCTGCACGACGGCCGACTTCTCGCGCGTGTCGGTGGTCATGATGGCGCGGAGGGCGGCGTCGTCGCCTCGCCCGAGACGGGCGGCTGCCTCGGCGATGCCCCGCCGTACCTTGGCCATCGGCAGCGGCTCGCCGATCACGCCGGTCGAGGCCACCAGCACTTGCTGCGGCCTGCACCCGAGCGCCCTCGCCGTCAGCCTGGCCATCGCCTCCGCGTCGCGCCGCCCCCGGGCGCCCGTGCACACGTTGCTGCATCCGGAGTTGACCACGAACGCCCGCATTCGCCCGAACCCGCGCGGCAGCACCTGCCGGCACCACAGCACCGGCGCGCCGACGATCTGGTTCCGCGTGGTGACCACGGCGCACGGCACCGGCTTCTCGGCCGCGATGATCGCCACGTCCTCACGCCCGCTTCGCTTGATGCCGCACGCCACGCCGGCGGCCGCGAAGCCCGCCGGGACGGTGATGTGTCTCGTTCCGCTTGCCATGGGCTTCATCCGTGCTCAGTAGAGTCCTGTTGTTTCGTCCAGGCCGAACATCAGGTTCATGTTCTGGATCGCCTGCCCCGAGGCGCCCTTGATGACGTTGTCGAGCGCGCTGAAGAGCACGACGCGGCCCTTGTTGACCGTCGCGTACACGTCGCAGAAGTTCGTGTAGCTGACGTACTTCGTCGCCGGCACGAGATCGCCGCGGCGAACGCGGACGAAGGGCGCGGCGGCGTAGGCGGCGTCGAGCGTGGCCGTCAGCTCCTCGTGCGTCGTCCGGCGGGCCGGGCGGGCGTAGATGCTGCACAGCATGCCGCGGTCCATCGGGCACAGGTGCGGCTGGAAGAGCAGCTCCACCGCCCGGCCGGTGATCTCGCGCAGCGTCTGCTCCATTTCCGGCTGGTGACGATGGCCGCCGACGGCGTACGGCTCGAAGTTCTCGTTCCGCTCGGGGAAGTGGTTCTTCAGCGAGGGCTTCCGCCCGGCGCCGCTGACGCCGCTGACGGCGCTGGCGACGATGCCTTCAGGCTCGACGAGCCCGGCGGTCAGCAGCGGCGCCAGGGGCAGCACGGTGCACGTCGGGTAGCAGCCGGGGTTGGCCACCAGGTCGGCCGTCTTGATCTGCTCCGCGAAGTACTCCGGCAGGCCGTACACCGCGTCCGCCAGGCCGGCCGGGTCCGTGTGCGGGCAGTACCACTGCTCGTAGAGCCCCCGGTCCTTCAGGCGGTAGTCGGCGGACCAGTCGATGACGCGCAGGCCGGCGGCCCGCAGGGCCGGTACGTAGCTCATGGCGACCTTGTGCGGCACGCACAGCATGGCTACATCGGCGCCGAGTGCGGCCACGGCGTCCGGGACGAACAGTTCCTGCCCCAGCGTCACCTGCTTGCTGAGCAGCGGGTAGAACGTCTCCATCGGCCCGAGCTCCTCCGCCGGGCCGAACACGCCCACCAGCTCCGCCTGAGGATGCCGCAGCAGCCAGCGGACCGCCTCGAACCCGGCGTAGCCGCTGCCGCCGACGAGAAGGACGCGGATGGTCTTGGGTCGCGGGGTCATGTCGTTCTCCCAGCGCTGGCGGACGGCCGTCCGCCGGCGCTATGAAACCTGCCCCCCGGGGCACATTCAAACGAAAAAGCCCCGGCGTCGCGTGGGCGCCGGGGCTGGTGTGGTCTCGCGCGAACAGGCTCAACGCTTCGAGAACTGGAACCGCTTGCGGGCGCCCGGCTGTCCCGGCTTCTTTCGCTCGCTCATCCTGGCGTCGCGGGTGAGCAGGCCGCGGTCGCGGAGGAGGCCTTCGGCATCCGGCACGGCCTTGGCGATCGCCCGCGCCAGCCCGAGCATCACCGCGCCCGCCTGGCCCGTGGGGCCCCCGCCCGACACGTTCGCCCACACGTCCCACGCCTTCAGCATGTTCACCGCACGAAGCGGCGCCACCACCAACCCGCGGTCCTTGCCGTTGTTGAAGTATTCCTCGAACGTCCGCTTGTTGATCGTGAAGCTCCCGCTGCCCGGACGGATTCTGACCCTGGCGACGGCCGTCTTCCGCCGCCCCGTGCCCCACCAGTAGTGCTTGTCCTCGGCCGGGCTCGTCACCGGAAACGTGACGTCCTCCGGGCCGTCCAGGGGCTTCGCGGGCCGCTCCGCGGGGGGAATCTCGCCGGTCGGCTCGGATCGCCGTCTGGGGCGCCCCCATTGTCTGCCTGTGCCTTTTGCCATCGCTGCCGTTCCTTTGCGCGCCTACAGCTCGAGGGCCTCGGGCTGCTGCGCCTGGTGGGGGTGTTCGGGCCCGGGGTAGACCTTCAGCTTGTCGAGCATCGCGCGCCCGAGGCGCGACTTCGGCAGCATGCGCCGGACGGCCTCGCGCACGACCTTCTCCGGGTTCTTGCGGAGCACCTCGGCGAGGGGCTTCTCCGCGCGCCCGCCGGGGTAGCCGGAGTAGTGCTGATAGACGCGGTCGGTGGGCTTGGCTCTGCCGGTGATCTTCACCCTTGCCGCGTTGATGACGATCACGTAGTCGCCGACGTCCACGTGCGGCGTGTACTCCGGGCGGTGCTTGCCCATCAGGACCGTGGCGATCCCCGTGGCGATGCGCCCGAGCACGCGGTCGGCGGCGTCCACCACGTACCACGTCTTGGCGACCTCGCCCTTCTTGGCCATGTATGTCTTCATCGTTCCGCTCATTGTCTGCGTCTTCGTCCCGCCCGTTGTCGGCGAGCCGCGTATTATGGCACATTCGGCGGGGGAGTCAACACCAATCGGTCTTCGGCGGCCGCCGGTGCCGGTCACGCCGGCAGGGCGATGCGTTTTTCGGGCGGGAGCGTGTCGCTTCGGCGGTACAGCAGCACCGTTCGTCCGGCCCCCCCGACCAGCGCAGCGCCGGCCCCCCGTGCAAGCGCCTCGGTGAGCGCCTTCCGCTCCGCCGCCGCGGCCGGGGGCACGCGAACCTTCACGAGCTCGTGCTGCTCCAGCATCCGGCTGACGTTGGCCAGGGCGCCGGGCGTGAGGCCGGCCCTGCCGATGGCGGTCGCGGCGGCCCGCGTGTTGCCGAGCCCGCGGAGGTAGCGCCTCTGCCTGCCGGTCAGCTCGCCCATGTCGCCGTCCTCACGAGCGGGCGCCCAGCGCGGCGATGGGCCTGGCGGCGGCGATGGCGCGTTCGACGTCGAGCGGCTTGGCCGTCGAGAAGTCGAGCACCTTGCCGTGGGGGTGGTCGCTGGCGAGGGTGACCGCGCGGGGGCTGATGATCTCCATCCCGCTCGCCACGTGCTGGTGCCCGAGGACGAAGAACGACACCCCGAGTTCCCGGGCGAGGGCGTCGATCTGCTCGGGCGTGTGCCTGCGCCCCCAGGTCCATTCGTAGACGGCGCCGCCGCGCGCCAGTTCCTCGTCGCGCCAGGGGCGGCGGAGCACGTCGGTGCCGGCGGCCGCCATCCGCTCCGGCGACGGCAGCGAGTGCGTCAGCAGCACGCCGTTGCTGCACCGGACCGCCAGCGGCAGCGAGCGGAGGAACGCCTCGACGGCGGACAGGACGGCCTGGGCGTCGCCCTCGCCGAAGGCATGCGCCACCCCCGCCGCGAACGCCTTGCAGAAGCTGCGCCCGCCCTTCAGGATCTCCCGCCCGGTGATCTGGGCGATGTCGTGGTTGCCGAGCAGGAACAGCACCTGCTCGGGCCGGGTGGACTTCAGGCGGGCGGCGCGGAGCAGCGGCTCGATGCTGCGGTCGTGGCCGCTGGCGGGGTCGGCCTCGCCGTGGATGATCTCCTGGAGCACCAGGACGGCGTCGTTGTGGGCGGAAAGGTCGGCGTGGGCGATGATCTTGGCGAGGTTGGCGCGGTGGCCGTGGAGGTCGCCGGCGACGATGAGGCGACGCGCGTTGCGCAGGGTGACGAGGTTGCCCTGCCGGCAGGGGTCCTCGAGGTTGAGCTCGGCGGCCCGATGAAAGATATCGGCGGCGGGGGGCAACGTCACGCGTCCTCGCCGGCGACGTCGGCCGCGTCGCGCTCCAGCTTGTGCCCGATCAGCGCCAGGCGCGACACCACCTCGTTCATCGAGGCCGGGCGGCTCGGCGGCTGAATCTCGATGCAGTCCGCCACCAGCCGGGCCAGCGGCACCGGCACGTCCTCGTTCAGCTTCTCCACGGGCTCGACGATCAGCTCCAACTTGAGCGTCACGGCGCCCTTCTTGGGCAGCACGGTGGGAATCGCCCGGCCCGTCAGCGTCCAGTACAGCGACGCCCCGAAGTTGAACACGTCGGTGCGGGCGTCGAGCGGGCGGC
>CAZMDT010000213.1:0-5655 GCA_964564965.1 uncultured Planctomycetaceae bacterium
TGCCTGCTTCGCGGCATCGAGAAGGAAGAGCTGGAGCGTGGGCAGGTTCTGGCGGCCCCGGGAACGATCACGCCGCACCGGAAGTTCGAGGCCCAGGTCTACGTGCTGACGAAAGAGGAAGGCGGGCGCCACAGCCCGTTCTTCACCGGGTATCGTCCGCAGTTCTACTTCCGGACGACCGACGTCACGGGCACCATCGCCCTCCAGGGCGCCGAGATGTGCATGCCCGGCGACGATATCGCGATGGACGTGGAGCTGCTGAACACCTCCATCGCCATGGAGGAGCAGTTGCGGTTCGCCATCCGCGAGGGCGGGCGGACCGTCGGGGCGGGCGTGGTCACGAAGATCCAGGAGTGAAGCCCGGGGCGCAGGCGCCCCGCGGAACTGAAGGGCCGGCAGCATGGCCAAGTCGAAGGCCAGGGAATACGTTTGGCTTCAGTGCGGCGAGTGCAACGAGCTGAACTACCGCACCAACGTGCGCACGCTGGGCGGCGTGCCGAAGCTGAAGCTCAGCCGGTACTGCCCGCGCCAGCGGAAGCACACGGAGCACAAGATCAAGCGGAAGTAAGAGCGATGTCCGCTTTGGCGTTCCCGATCTGCGATTTCAGGCCTGAGGTCACAGATTTCAGAATCGGGAACCGGCGGCGGGAGCCCCTACACGGCAGTAGCTCAATTGGTAGAGCAGCGGTCTCCAAAACCGCAGGTTGGGGGTTCGAGTCCTCCCTGCCGTGGTGACCGGCGGCGTGCGGAGACGGGAGTGCGGCGGTGTCGATGTTCGAGCTATACAAGCGGAATCAGGGACGCCACGTCCGGGTCGTGACCTTCGTGGCGGCGATGGTGATCGTGCTGGCCGGCGCGGTGTCGCTGAGCGACAAGCTGCGCATTTACTTCGGCCCGTACCTCCAGTTCGGCGTGCCGACGCTGGCGGCGGTGCTCATCGGGCTGCTCGTGTTCCGCATGGTCAACCGCCAGCGCTCCGCCGACTTCCTGATCGCCACCGAGGGCGAGATGAAGAAGGTCTCCTGGTCCAACCGGAAGGAGATCGTCGGCTCCACGAAGGTGGTGATCATCACGACCGCCATCCTGGCCGGCCTGCTGTTCGGGGTGGACGTGATGTTCGTCTACCTGTTCCGAGCGCTCGGCGTGTCGGGCTGAGCCCCCCCCGGTCACGGAACTCACGGGAACCTGCCATGGCCATGCAGTGGTATGTCTTGAGGGTGGCGTCCAACAAGGAGGACTCGGTGCGCGAGGCCCTCGAGCGCAAAGTGAAGATCGAAGGCCTTGAAGGGCGCATCGGGCGGATCCTCGTGCCCACCGAGCGCCGCCCCGCGCCGCGCGGGCGCGGCGGCGCCAGGAAGCACGTCGACCGCAAAATGTACCCGGGCTACGTGTTCATCGAGATGGAGCCGGACGACAACGGGCGGATCGACGAGAAGGCGTGGTTCCTCATTCGCGAAACCACCGGCGTGGGCGACTTCATCGGCGCCACCGGCAAGCCCACGCCCATGAAGCAGCCCGACGTCGACAAGATGCTCATGCAGGTCGAGAAGGCCCAGGACGGCGCGCCCGTGGCCGTCGGGTTCAAGAAGGGCGACTTCGTCAAGATCAAGGAGGGCGCCTTCGAGAACTTCGAGGGCGAGGTCGAAGAGGTGCTCGTGGACAAGGGGCTTATCCGCGTGACGGTGACGATCTTCGGCCGCCCGACCCCGGTCGAACTCGAGTACTGGCAGGTGGAGAAGACGTGAGGTCGTGAGCTTGTGAACTGGTGAACCCGCGGGGCGGGCGGGGGCCGGCGGGCGAGGCAACGAAACGGCGAGGCGGCTATGGCGAAGGAAATCGCAGCGAAGATCAAGGTTCAGGCGCCGGGCGGGCAGGCGACCCCTGCCCCGCCGATCGGCCCGGCCCTGGGGCAGCACAACGTGAACATCGGGCAGTTCGTCTCGCAGTTCAACGAGCAGACGCGGGAGCTGAACGGCATGCCCGTGCCGGTGGAGATCACCGTCTACGCGGACCGGACGTTCACGTTCATCGTCAAGAGCCCGCCGGCGGCGGCCTTGCTGAAGGAGGCCGCCCAGATCGCCAAGGGCTCCGGCGTGCCCAACCGCGAGAAGGTCGGCACGGTGACGAGCAGCCAGGTCCGCGCCATCGCGGAGCGGAAGATCGGGGACCTGAACGCCCATGACATCGAGGCCGCGTGCCGCATCGTCGAGGGCACGGCCCGCAGCATGGGCATCACCGTGGAGAAGTGACCATGCCCGGTGCCCGCGGCGGCGGGCGGGCGCGAAGGAGTACCGAAATGGGCAAAACGCACGGCAAGCGCTACCGGCAGTGGGCGGAGAAGCTGCCTTCCGGCCGACTGGCCGTCGCCGAGGCGGTCAAGGTCGTCAAGGGCTTCGCCTCGCCCAAGTTCGATCAGGCGGTCGAGCTGGTGATGCACCTGGGCATCGACCCCCGGCAGGCGGACCAGGGCATCCGCGGGTCGCTGTCGCTGCCGCACGGCGTCGGCAAGAGCCGCAAGGTCATCGCCTTTTGCGAAGGCGAGGACGTGGAGAAGGCGAAGGCCGCGGGCGCCGCGGAGGCCGGCAGCGAAGAGCTGATCAAGAAGATCCAGGACGGGTGGATGGAGTTCGACGTGGCGGTGGCCACGCCCGCGGTGATGCGGAACGTCTCGAAGCTGGGTCGGATACTCGGCCCGCAGGGGAAGATGCCCTCGCCGAAGTCCGGCACGGTGGTGGAGGACGTGGCGATGGCGGTCCGCGAATACGCCGCCGGCAAGGTCGAGTACCGCAACGACGACGGCGGGAACGTCCACATCGTCGTCGGGCGGGTCAGCTTCGAGGAGCAGAAGCTGGTGGAGAACATCGAGACGTTCGTCGCCCTCATCCGCCGGCTCCGCCCCGGCACCGCCAAGGGAACCTACATCCGCAAGGCTGCTATCTCGGCCACCATGTCACCGGCGGTCGAGCTCGACGTGGCCTAGCCGCGAGGACGCACCATGAGCAAGCCAGTCAAGGAGTTGGTCCGCCAGGAGCTGATCCGCCGGTTCGAGGGCGTCACCTCGCTGGCGGTGGTGGGCTTCACGGGCCTGGACGCGGTGACGACGAACCGGATCCGCGGCCGCCTGAGACAGAAGGCCATCCGCCTGACCGTCGTGAAGAATTCGCTGGCGAAGCAGGCGTTCCGCCAGATCGGGCTGGAGAAGGCGGCGGGCCTGCTGGACGGCCCGTGCGGGGTGGCGTACGGCGCCGATCCGGAGATGGTGGGGGTGGTGACGGTCGTGCGGGAGTTGACGGAGATCGGCAGGGCCTCCCCGGCGCTGACGGTGAAGGCGGCCCTGCTGGAGGGGCAGGTTTTCGTCGGCCCCGAGCAGGTGACGGCGCTGAGCCGCTACCCCACGCGGGAGGAGGCGCTGGCGGACGTGGCGGCGTGCCTGATGGGCCCGGCGGGGTCGCTGGCGGCGTGCCTGGTGGGCCCGGGCGGGCAGGTGGCCGCGCTGCTGAAGGCCATCGAGGAGCGGTACGGCGAGGCCGACGACCAGGCCGCCGCGTGAGGGCCGTGAAACAGGTGATCGGATGACCGGCTGCGGATTGGGTCTTCGGGCTTAAATGGCGCCAGCGGGGCGCCGCCTATCAGGCCGGTCGGGCGTATAGAACGTGGAGCGTTGGACATGGCAGCGGAAGAAGAAACAGGCGTCGCGACTGAATTCGGCGAGAAGATCCGGAAGCTGGGCGACGAGATCGCCGCGCTGTCGCTGAAGGAAGCGGTGGAGCTGAAGGACTACCTGAAGGAAGCGCACGGCATCGAGCCGGCGGCGGGCGCGGCCGTGATGATGGCGCCGGGCGCCGGCGGCGCCGGCGAGGCCGAGGAAGAGGTCGAGCAGACCGCCTTCAACGTCGTTCTCAAGGACATCGGCGACAAGAAGATTCAGGTCATCAAGGCAGTCCGCGCGCTGACGAGCCTGGGCCTGAAGGAGGCCAAGGACCTCGTCGAGGGTGCCCCGAAGAACGTCAAGGAAGGCGTCACCAAGGACGAGGCCGAAGAGGCCAAGAAGCAACTGGAAGAGGCCGGCGCGACGGTGTCGGTCGAGTAGCGGCGGCGGTCAGCAGCCGGGCGGCCGCGCGGGCGGCGCGCCCCGGCGGCGGGCCGCACCATCGAGGGCAATCCCATGCTGCAAATGAGCCGGGTGCGGAGCTTCTCGAAGGTCGGCGATGGTGCGCCCATCCCGAACCTCATCGACATCCAGATCGCCAGCTACGCGCGGTTCCTCCAGGAAGAGGCGGAGCCGACGAAGCGGAAGAGCGAGGGCCTGGAGGCCCTGCTGCGCGAGATCTTCCCCATCGTCAGCTACGACGAGCAGATTCGCCTGGAGTACCTGCACTACGAGCTGGGCGAGCCGCGCTACAACGAGGAGGAGTGCCGCGCGCTGCGCCTCACGTACGGCAAGCCGTTCCGCATCCGCTGCCGGCTCGTCCGGAAGGACTCCCAGGACGTCCTCGAAGAGAGCATCTACGTCGGCGAAATCCCCACCATGATCGGCGGCGGGGAGTTCATCATCAACGGGGCCGAACGCGTGATCGTCTCCCAGCTCCACCGCTCGCCCGGCGTGGACTTCACCGTCGAAATGCAGGAGTCCGACCGCCCCCTCCACGGGGCGCGGGTCATTCCCGAACGCGGAAGCTGGATCGAGCTGTCCGTGTCCAAGAAGGACGCCGTCGTCATCCGCATCGACCAGTCCAGCAAGGTCGCCGCCACCACGTTCCTGCGGGCGATGGACGAGCGGTTCGGCACGACGCCGGCGATCATCCGGGAGTTCTACGAGACGACGAAGCTTTCGGCCGACAAGCTCCGGCCGCAGATGCACCTCGTCGAGGGCTTTGTCGATCCCGACAGCGGCGAGGAGATCGTCCCCGCCGGCGGGCAGATCGGCGAGGCGCTGACGAAGGTGGCCGCGGCGGCGACGAAGCAGGTGGAGGTCATCGAGTCGCCCGTCGACCCGCTGATGCTCAACACGCTTGCCGAGGACAACGCCGACAGCCACGAGAACGCCCTGCTGCGGATCTACATGCGGCTGCGCCCCGGCAACCCGCCGCAGGTGGACAAGGCCAAGACGCTGTTCAATGAGAAGTTCTACGACGAGAACCGCTACCGCCTGGGCAAGGTGGGGCGGTTCCGCATCAACCGGAAGTTCCACCAGGACATCGCCGAGTCGGTGATGACGTTGCGGCCGGAGGACTTCCTGAACACGCTGAAGTACATGGTGCGGCTGCGTGCGGGCGAGGGGGGGGTGGACGACATCGACCACCTGGGCAACCGCCGGCTTCGGACCATCGACGAGCTGGCGATGGAGGAGCTGCGGAAGGGCTTCCTGAAGCTGCGCCGGACGGTCCAGGAGCGGATGAGCCTGAAGGACTCCAGCGAGCTGACGAAGGTCGCGGAGCTGGTGAACTCCAAGAGCGTCTCCTCGAGCATCGACTACTTTTTCGGGCGCGGGGAGCTGAGCCAGGTGGTGGACCAGCAGAACCCGCTGGCGCAGCTCACGCACGAGCGCCGGCTCAGCGCGCTGGGGCCGGGCGGGCTGAACCGCAAGCGCGCGGGCTTCGAGGTCCGCGACGTGCACATCAGCCACTACGGGCGCATCTGCCCCATCGAGACGCC
>CAZMDT010000214.1:0-5632 GCA_964564965.1 uncultured Planctomycetaceae bacterium
TGGCGGAGAACTCCCGCATCCCAGTGTTGAAGCATTACAAGGGGGTGTGCCATATTTTCGTGGATGAAACCGCCGACCTGGACATGGCCGAAGAGGTTTGCTTCAACGCTAAGGTCCAGCGTCCCGGGGTGTGCAACGCCATGGAGACTTTGCTGGTCCATGCAGCCGCGGCCCCGGGGTTTTTGCCCCGGATGTTCGCCCGGTTCCGCCAGGCTGCGCCGGACGCGCACCTCGTCCACGCCGGCTTCGTCGACCGCAGCAGGGGCGAGGAGGTCACGCCGGAGCTGGCCCGGCGATGTGGCATCGCCGACGCCTGCCGGTTCCTGGGGCAGCGGCCGGACGTCGCCCGCCTGATGACCGCGATGGACATCTACGTGCTGCCCAGCCACCGGGAGGGGTATCCGCGTTCGGTCATGGAGGCGAGCGCGATGGGTCTTCCGGCGGTGGTGACGGACATTCGTGGCTGCCGGGAGGCCGTCGTGGAGGGCGTCAACGGGCTGCTGGTGCCGCCCGGCGACGCGGAGGTGCTTCTTCGGGCGATGCGACGGCTCCACGGGGACGCCGCGCTGCGCCGGCGGCTGTCGGCGGCCGCGCGGGCCCGCGCGGAGGCGTGCTTCGACGAGCGCCGTGTCTGCGACGTCGTGCTCGCCACCTACGCCCGCCTGCTGGGGGAGGGGCCGGGCGATCGGCGCTGGCCCGAACGGGGCACACAGTTATAATCGCCATCCCGTGGGCCCGCGGTCGCCGCGTGACGGGCGCCGTGGCCGCCGGGGCCGCGGGAAGGAGACCCTGAGCCCATGCGAATCACGATCGCCGGTGCCGGGTACGTCGGTCTGGTGGTGGGCGCCTGCTACTCCAGCACCGGCAACACCGTCACCATCGTCGACAGCGACGCCGAACGCGTCGACCTGCTGGAGCGGGGAGAGGTCCCGATCTACGAGCCGGGCCTGGCCGACCTGCTCCACGAGAACCGGGCGGCCCATCGCATCGTCTACACGACGGACCTGGCCGCCTCGGCCGTCGATGCCGAGGTCATCGGCATCGCCGTGGGCACCCCGCCCCGGCCCGACGGCTCGCCGGACCTGGCCTGCGTGGACGCCGCGGCCGAGACCATCGCCGAGGCCATCCGCCGGCCCGTCGTCATCGTCACCAAGAGCACCGTCCCGGTCGGCACGCACCGGCGCGTCAGCGAGATCATGCGCCGCGGCACCGACGTGCCGTTCGACTACGTGAGCAACCCCGAGTTCCTCAAGGAGGGCTCGGCGGTGCAGGACTTCCTCCGCCCCGACCGCGTCATCATCGGCACCGACAGCGAGCGGGCGCGGAAGATCATGGCGCACCTGTACGCGCCGTTCATGCGCCAGGGGCGGCGGATGCTGTTCATGGACCCGACCAGCGCGGAGCTGACGAAGTACGCCTGCAACTCGATGCTGGCGGCGCGGATCAGCTTCATGAACGAGATGGCGCGGCTGGCGGAGGCGGTGGGGGCGAACATCGACCGCGTGCGCGTGGGCATGGGCTCCGACGGGCGGATCGGGCGGGCGTTCCTGTTCCCGGGGCTCGGCTACGGCGGGTCGTGCTTCCCCAAGGACGTCAACGCCCTGATCCACATGGGCGAGCGGTTCGGCGTGGAGATGGGCGTCGTCCGCGCCACCCACGAGGCCAACGACCGGCAGGTGGGGTTCCTGTTCGACAAGATCCTCGCCTACTTCGACGGCGACCTCGGCGGGCGGCGCCTCGCCGTCTGGGGGCTCGCCTTCAAGCCGCGCACCGACGACATGCGGGAGGCCCCCTCCGTCAAGATCATCCGGCGAATCCTCGAGGCGGGCGGGCAGGTCGCCGCGCACGATCCGGCCGCCCACCGCGCCGCGCGCGGGGTCCTCGGCGACGCCATCACCTACCACGAGGACGTCTACGGGCCCCTTCAGGGCGCCGACGGGCTCATCGTCTGCACCGAGTGGATGGAGTTCCGCACGCCGGACTTCCGCCGCATGGCCGAGGCGCTCGCCACGCCCGTGATCTTCGACGGGCGGAACCTCTATGACCCCGAATACGTGAACGAGGCCGGCATCGACTACTTCAGCATCGGCCGGCCTGACGCGCGCTTCCGGCGCGCCGGAGGGCCATAGCCCATGCGCGTGCTGGTGACGGGAGCGGCGGGCTTCATCGGCTCGCACGTGTGCGAGCGGCTGCTGGCGCGCGGCGACGCGGTGGTGGGGATCGACAACTTCGACCCGTTCTACGACCCGGGCGTCAAGCGGCGCAACCTCGCAGCCGTCGGCCAGCAGGAGCGATTCCGTTTCGAGGAGCTGGACATCCGCGACGGCGACGCCGTGGCCGCGTTCTGGGGCGAGGCGTGTGAGGGACTCGACGCGGTCGTTCACCTGGCCGCGAAGGCGGGCGTCCGCCCGAGCATCGAGGACCCCGTCGGCTACGAGCGGACGAACGTGCTGGGGACGGTGAACCTGCTCCAGCAGGCTGCCCGCACGCCGTTGCTGCGCTTCGTCTTCGGCTCCTCCTCGAGCGTGTACGGCAACAACCCGTCGGTTCCGTTCCGCGAGACCGACCGCGTCGACAGCCCCATCAGCCCCTACGCCGCCACCAAGCGCGCCGGCGAGCTGATCTGCCACACCTACCATCACCTGTACGGCCTGCCGGTCCATGCGCTTCGCCTGTTCACCGTCTTCGGGCCCCGCCAGCGCCCGGACCTCGCCATCCACAAGTTCACCGCCCGCGTCGTGCGCGGGCAGCCCATCGAGATGTTCGGCGACGGCAGCTCCAGCCGCGACTACACGTACGTCGACGACATCGTCAGCGGCATCCTGGCGGCCGCGGACCGCTGCCAGGGCTTCGAGATCATCAACCTCGGCGGCGAGCATCCGGTGACGCTGAAGGAGATGATCGCGACGATCGAGGCGGCCACGGGCAGGGCGGCGCAGGTGCGGCGGCTTCCGATGCAGCCGGGGGACGTGGACCGCACGTTTGCCGACGTCTCGAAGGCGCGGCGGCTTCTGGGCTACGAGCCACAGATGCCGTTCGAGGAGGGCGTGAGGCGCTTCGTCGCCTGGTGGCGGGAGGCGTCCGGCGAGACGTGACGGCCGGGCGCCGGCCGCGAAGCGGACGCTTCAGCTCGACGGCAGGTCGGCGGGGTCGACGAAGATCCCCTCATCGTAGCGGAGCATGAGCAGGCCGTCGCGCCAGGCATCCGGCTCGATGGCCGGCTGGCGCCCCAGCAGCAGCGCCATCAGCCAGCGGGGCGAGTCCGCGCCCGCCCGGATCGACAGCGGCACGCCGCCGCCGAACCGCGGGTTGATCTCGATGAAGGCCAGCCCGCCGTCCGGCCTCAGGAAACACTGAAGCGTCACCATCCCGCGGCATCCGCCCAGCGCCTCGACCACGCGGAAGCTCGCCGCCATCATCCCGCGGTGCATCACCGTCTGCGACTTCGACACCTCGCCGGCCCGCACCTCGTGGCGGCGGCGGGGGACGGCGCACCGCGCCCGCCCCGAGAAGTCCGTGAACACGTCCACCGTGTGCTCCACGCCCTCCGCCAGCTCCAGCACGATGTCGTCACCGCGCGTCCGTCGGCGGAAGGCCAGCTCGTCGGCCGTATCGATGCGAACCGCCCCGACCGAGGCGCTGCCCCAGCGGGGCTTCATGAACACCGGCAGGGGCGCCTCGCCGATCGCCGCGCCCGTCAGCACGCGCGGCGTCTCGACGCCGTGCTCGAGGAAGAAGTCGTGCGTGAGCACCTTGTCCTGCGCGATGCGGACGACCTCGGGCGTGGAGACGACGGCTGTGGTCCCGGCGGCCTCGAACCGCCCGGCCGCCGCCGCGAGCGCCGGCAGCTCCGTGTCGATCAGCGGGACGAGGGCGTCGACGCCGTGGGCGCGGCAGTAGTCGATCAGGGCGTCGACGTATCCCTCGGAGTCAACGGGCGGCATGAGGGCGGCCGCATCGGCCGCGTGCAGCGCCGGCGCCATCGGGCTGAGGTCCACGGCGTGAATCGTCAGACCCACGCCCATCTCCCGGGCGGCCCGGCGAAACTCCTGAAGCAGCGCCACGCGCCGGCCCGCGGACGTGAAGAGCAGGCTGAGCGCGGGTGCGGACCTGGCGGCCCGCGGTGTGCCGTCGGCCTGTGGCGGCGTGGTGCCCATCGGAAGGCCCCTCAGCCCCGCGCGCCGATGGCGTCGGCGAGCGCCTCGGCGACGCGCCCCACCGCGGCCGCGTCGAGGTTCGCGTGGAACGGCAGGGCGATCGTCCGCGCGGCGATCCGCTCCGCGACGGGGAACTGGCCCGCCCGGGTTCCGGCGGCCGCCATGACGTGCGGCTGCGCGTGCACCGGCGCGAAGTAGCTGCCGCACTCGATGCCGTCGGCGCGGAGCCGCTCGATGACGGCGTCGCGGTCGGCGGCGGCCCGGTCGTCGGCGAGGCGGACGACGTAGACGAACCAGCTCGCGCGGTCCGGCTCGGCCATCGGCGGCAGGTGCAGGCCGTCGATGCCGGACAGCGCCTCGTGGTACATCGCGGCCACGCGGCGGCGCCCGGCGAGAATGGCGTCGAGGCGCCGCATCTGAGCGGCGCCGAGCGCAGCGGCCAGCTCGCTGAGGCGGTAGTTGTAGCCGAGCCGCGCGTGGGCGAGCCACCCCTCGGCGCCCCGCCCCTGGTTGCGCAGCGACCGGCAGAGGTCGCGCAGGTCCTCGCTGTCGGTGACGATCATGCCGCCCTCGCCCGTGGTGACCTGCTTGTTGGGGTAGAAGGCGAAGACGCCGCAATCGCCGAAGCTGCCGGCGTGCCGGCCACCGAGCCGCCCCCCCATCGCCTCGCAGCAGTCCTCGATCATCCGCAGCCCCCGGCCCCGCGCGATCCGCTCGTACGCATCGAAGTGCGCCGTGTTGCCGAACACCTCCACCGGCATGATCGCCTTCGTCCGGGGCGTGAGGGCCGCCTCCAGGGCAGAGGGGTCCAGGTTGTAGCTGCCCGGGTCGATGTCCGCGAACACCGGTTGTGCCCCCTCGAACAGAATGCTGTTCGTGGTGGCGATGAACGTGAACGGCGTGGTGACGACCTCATCGCCCGCCCCGATGCCGAGGGCCTTCACGCACAGGTGGAGCCCGCTGGTGCCGCTGTTGACGCCGACGCCGTGCCGCCGCCCGGCCGCCGCCGCGCAGGCCGCCTCGAACGCCTCCAGGCGCGGCCCCAGGCTCAGCCGGTCCGTCCGCAGGACCGACACCACCGCCTCGATCTCCGCCTCGGTGATGTCCGGGGCGGACAGCGGGACGGCCTTCCGGCTTGCCAGCGTGGTCTCGGGCATGGGTGTCTCAGCCTGCCCCCGCCTGCGCCTGCGCGACCGCGGCGGGTGGTTCGCGGAAGGGCCCGCCGCGCGGGTGCTCGCGCCGCCGCGGGCAGGCGTCCAGCGGCTCGTACTCGGGGACGATCTGCCGCAGCGTGGCGACGATGACGGCGCGGTCGGTGCTGTTCTGAAGCGCGGCGAGCTCCTCGACGGCGCGCTCGGCCTGGTCCCAGGCGATCGGGCGCGACTTCCAGATCCGGACCTTGGGGTGCACCGTCGCCGCCATGTCCTCGCCCTCGGTCCGCAGCTCCTCGAAGAGCTTCTCGCCCGGGCGGATGC
>CAZMDT010000215.1:0-5631 GCA_964564965.1 uncultured Planctomycetaceae bacterium
CCGGTCAATCAATCCCGCGACCGCCTCGTTCGCCTCGACCATGAACATCTCGATGATCGTGTGGGTGTAGGAGTCGTCGGCGCGGACGACGTCGGCGACGCGGCCGGCCTCGTCGAGGACGACCTCGACCTCGGGCAGGTCGAGGCGGAGCATGCCGGCGTCGCGTCGGCGGGCCTCGATGCGCCGCGCGAGGTCGGCCATCTGCTGAAGCAGCTCCACCACGGGGCGCGTGTAGCCGCCGGTCTTGCCGTCGATGATCCGCTGCGCCTCGAGGTAGGTGAGGCGCTTCGTGGAGCGGACGACCGTCTCGGCAAGGCGGGTGCGGGCGACGTTCGCGGTGTCGTCGTAAGTGATGAACACGCTCTTGCAGAAGCGCCGCTGGCCTTCCTGGAGGCTGCACACGCCGTTGGAGAGCAGCTCCGGCAGCATGGGGACGACCTTGCCGGGGAAGTACACGCTGGTGCTGCGCCGACGCGCCTCGACGTCGAGGGCGGCCCCTTCGCGGACGAAGTGCGACACGTCGGCGATGTGGACGCCGAGGGTCGCGCGGCCCTTGCCGTCGGAGGACAGGCTGATGGCATCGTCGAAGTCGCGGGCGTCGGGCGGGTCGATGGTAACGACGGTGACGCCGGTGAGGTCCGTCCGCCCGTCAAGGGCCTGCGGGTCGAAGGCGTCGGTGGCGGCCCGGGCATCGGCCAGGGCGGCTTCGGAGAAGGCGTCCTCGATGCCGTGGGCCCGGATGACGGCGAGCGTCTCGACCGATGCCGGACCCGACGCCCCCAGCGTCTCGACGATGACACCTTCGGGCAGCTCGCCGGCCTTGGGGCGCTTGACGATCTCGACGACGACCTTCGTTCCCGCCCTGGCCCTGGCACCGGCGTCGCGCACGACGATCGGGCGGGCAAGCTGCGAACCTTCGGGCATGACGAACCACGCGTCCTCGGCCTGCTGGAGCGAGCCGACGTAGCGGTTGTCGCTGCGCTGGAGGATCTCGACGATCTCGCCGGCGTAGAGCATCTCGCCGCCGCGCCGCCCGCGCTTCCGCACCAGCGCGACGACGCGGTCCCCCGTCATCGCCTCGCCCGAGGCGCCCTCGGGAATGTAAAGGTCGCCGTGGGCGTTCGGCTCCTCCGGCACGACGAAGCCGAACCCCTTCGCCTTCGCGCGGTAGATGCCGACGACCCGCCTGCCCATCTGGGGCAGCGTGACGGCCTCGCGCTCGCCCAGCACGACCCGCCCGGCGTCGCGGAGCTGCTTGACCGCCTGGCGGAACGTGCCGTAGGACTCCTCCTCGATGCCCATCAGGCGGGCGAGCCGACGCGGCTTCACCGGGCGGTAGGAGCGGTCGGACAGGCACTTCAGAATGGCTTCGACATAGCGTTCAGGCATAGGGGCAAAGATTATAGGCTGCCCGGGCGGCGGAGGGAATGATGTAACCGCGCTGCCCGCGGCGTATGATGTGCCGTCGCGGCCGGGCCGGAAGGCCGCCACGGGAGACAACCCATGAGCGCGATCATCGAACTCGCACGGCGCCTCGGCAGGGCGATCGCCGGATCGTCGCAGGCCGCTGACCTCAAGGCCGCACGCGAACAGCTCGACAGCGATGAGGATACCAGCCGGTGCCTCACGGAATACCGCGAGCAGGCGGAGAAGGTCGCCCGCCTGGAGCAGGACAACAAACCCGTCGACGTCGACGACAAGCACAAGCTCAAGGAACTCCAGGGCCGGCTGGTGTCCTCGGAGACGTTCAAGAAGTACTCGGCCGCCCAGGTGGAATACGTGGACCTGATGCGCAAGGTGCATGACGTTCTCAGCGATGAGCTGGCCGAGACGGAAGGCGCCGAGGAGGACGCCGCCGCCGACACGTCCGCCGGCTGAGGGCCGCGAGGGGGACGCCTGTGCGAACCGAACACGAGGCCATCTGCCGCGAGGCGGCGCTGAGGGCCCGCCGGGCCTGACGCGAAGCCGCCCCCGGCCCCCCGAGGACTACCGCCGCCCCGTCCAGAGATACATGAAACGCGGGCGGGCGAGGTCAAGCACGTCCGGCACGTTGACGTTCACCAGATTCACCTGCGGCCCCGGGGCGTCGGCCAGCGCGTGCACGGTGGCCTTGTAGCCCCACGGGCGGTGGTACATGACCACCTTCACCCGCTCCGACCCGCACCGCTGCTTCGCCAGATCCACCGCGGCGTCCACGTCCCCGAGATCATCGACGAGCCCGTTGGCCTTTGCCTGCCGGCCCGTGTAGATCCGCCCGTCCGCCAGCTCCCGGATGCGCTGCTCGTCCAACTTCGGCCGGGCCGACTTCACCACCCGCAGGAACCCCTCGTAATACTCGTTCACGATCCCCTGAAGGATCGCGAGATCCTCCTCGTCGAGCGGCTTGAGCGGGCTGGCGAGGGCCTTGCGCGGCCCGGTGGTCACGGCCTTCGCGTCGATGCCCAGCTTCTGCATCGTTCCGTGGAAGCTGATCGTCTGAACGATCACGCCGATCGACCCGGTCACGGACGTGGGGTGGGCCATCATCTCGTCCGCGGCGCACGCCAGGTAGTACCCGCCGCTGGCGGCCACGTCCTCCATCACCGCGATCACCGGCACGTCCTTCTCGCGGCGGAACCGCCGCAGGCGCTCGTACATCACGTCCGTGGCCGTCACGTCGCCGCCGGGCGAATTGATCCGCACCACCACCGCTTTGACGCACGAGTCGTGCGCCGCCTTGTCGAGCTTCTCGCAGAAGAAGCTCACCGGGTTCTCGCCGAACCCCAGAACCCCCTTCGGCCGGTAGTTCCGAAGAATGTCGTCCACGTCCACCAGCACGATCTTGTCGCTGATGAACAGCCCCTCGTCGCTGCGGACGGTGGTCTCGACGAGTTCTTCCTGTGCGGCGACGGGGCGGATGAGCAAGCCGACGTTATCGGCGCAGCCGGCCGCCGCCAACAGCAGAAGGGCCGCGGCGGTCGCGATGGTTGCGTGGCGCTTCACGGCAGGAATTATATACGGCACGCGGCGGCGGAACAACTGCGCACCGCCCGGCCCTGCTGTGCCTGCGACCCCGGCTCGCGGCTCACGCCGGCCAGCGGCGTTGCCGATAGAAAACATGTGTTGACGAACGGCAACGGCGTTCTTTAGAATCATCATGCACTTCGCATGGCTGGAAAGAAGAAAGACTTAACCTCCGCAGCTCTGGATGCGCTTCCGCTGGCAGTGCTGATCGCCGACGGCGGCGGGTCGATTCTGGTCCGCAACGCGGCCGCCAAAGAGCAGCTCCCCGCGGGCAAGACCATCGGCGACGTGCTGAACGTCGAGGAGGACGCCGCCCTGAGCTGGGACGACGAGCTTGCCTCCCTGGCGGAAACCCCCCGCGGGCTGACGCGTCGCAACGTGCCGCTGGCGGGCAAGGGCGAGCGCCGGCTGCTCGCCGACGTGCATCTGCGCCTGCTGGCGGGCGCCGACGGGCAGGGCCGCGGCGCGGTGCTGGTGGCCGTGCAGGACGTTTCGGCCCGGGTGTCGATGGAGCGCCGCCTGAGCGCGGGCGAGCGGCTGGCCGCCGCGGGACAGCTCGCCGGCAAGTTCGCCCACGAGCTGAACAACCCCCTCGACGGCGTGCTGCGGTACATCGGCCTGGCCCAGCGCGTCTGCAAGGGCGCCGCCGGGGTGAAGTACCTGGAGAAGGCCCACCTCGGCCTGACGCGGATGGCGGGTGTCATCCGCAACCTGATGGCCGAGTCGAGCGCCTGGCAGCCCGGCGCGCGGTGCCAGCCCATCGGGCGCCTGCTCGACGAGGCGATCATCGCCATGAACCCGCGGGCGCAGGCGCTGGGGGTCTCGGTGGTCAGCGACTTCGAGGACGCCGCCGCGGCGCCCGTGCCGGGCGACCTGTTCCAGGTGTTCTGCAACATCATCAAGAACGCCCTGGACGCCATGCCCAACGGCGGGCTGCTGTCCCTTCGGCTGCGGGGGGAGGGCGCCCGGTACGTCGTGGAGTTCGTCGATACCGGCTGCGGGATGTCGCCCGAGGAGGCCGGGCGGGTCTTTGAGCCGTTCTACACCACCAAGCCGCACGGCGAGGGCGCCGGGCTTGGGCTGGCGATCTGCCGCGAGATTCTCGCCCGCTGCGGCGGGACGATTGCCGCGGGCCCGAGGCCCGAGGGCGGGGCCGTGGTGACCGTCACGGCGCCGATGGTCCGCGAGGAAGGCGAGCCGAGAGGATAGCCGATGACGAAGCGGACCGAACAGCCCGCCGCCGCGAAGGCGCGGATCCTGCTGGTCGACGACGACCAGATCGTTCTGGACAGCCTGGGGGGCCTGCTCGAGCTGGAGGGGTTCGACGTCACGCGGAGCGAGACCATCGCCCAGGCGACGTCGTACCTCCAGGGCGGGCCCTGCGACCTGGTGATCACCGACATCTCCATGCCCCACAGCGACGGGTTCGATCTGCTCCGCTACGTGACGGCAAACCGCGAGGACGTGCTGGTGATCATGGTCACCGGCTACGGCACCATCGAATCCGCCGTCGAGGCCATGAAGCAGGGCGCCTACGACTACCTCACCAAGCCGATCATCGACGACGACGTGCTGATGGCGGTGCGTCGGGCGCTACAGCAGCAGCAGCTTCTGGCCGAGAACCGCCGGCTCAAGCGGGCGCTGTCCGACCGGTACAGCTTCAGCAACATCGTGGGCACCGACCAGCGGATGGCGAAGGTGTTCGACCTGATCGAGGCCGTCGCCGACAGCCGCTCCACGGTGCTCATCACGGGCGAGTCGGGCACGGGCAAGAGCCTGGTGGCGCGGGCGGTCCACGCGCACTCGCCGCGGCGGGGCGGGCCCTTCGTGGAGGTCGCGTGCGGCGCGCTGCCGGAGACGCTGCTGGAGAGCGAGCTGTTCGGGCACGTGCGCGGGGCCTTCACGCACGCCGTGATGGACAAGCCGGGCAAGTTCGCCGCCGCCGACGGGGGGACGATCTTCCTCGACGAGGTCTCCACCGCCTCCCCGCAGCTCCAGGTGAAGCTGCTGCGCGTGCTCCAGGAGCGCCGGTTCGAGCCGGTCGGCAGCAACGCCACGAAGGAGGTCGATGTCCGCGTCCTGCTCGCTACCAACCACGACCTCAACGCCGAGGTCCAGGCCGGGCGGTTCCGCGAGGACCTCTACTACCGCATCAACGTCGTCAACATCGAGCTGCCCCCGCTGCGCGAGCGGCTCGGCGACATCCCCATGCTCGCCGAGCACTTCCTCGCGAAGTATCTCGCCGCCTCCCCCAAACGCATCGCGGGCTTCTCGCCCGAGGCGATCGACGCGATGCAGCGCCATTACTGGCCCGGAAACGTCCGCGAGCTGGAGAACTGCGTCGAGCGGGCCGTCGTGCTCTGCCGCGGGCCGGTGGTCGAGGCCGACGACCTTCCCCCCGCCGTCAGGCGCGGGGCCGAACAGGGCACCCCCCTGCCCCCCGCCGGCGCCGAGGTGACCCTGGCCGAAGCGATGGAGGGCCCGGAGAAGCAGATCATCATGCGGGCCCTCGAGGCCAGCGCCGGCAACCGCCAGGCCACCGCCGACCGGCTCGGCATCAACCGCACGACGCTCTACAAGAAGATGAAGAAGTACGGGCTGTTCGAGTAGTCCGGGCCAAACGGAGGG
>CAZMDT010000216.1:0-5566 GCA_964564965.1 uncultured Planctomycetaceae bacterium
CGCCGACGACATGCACATGGTTTACAAGACGCGCTGGGCGGCAGAGATGCAGGCGCTGCTTGGCGCGCCGCCGTTCGGCACCACGGCCGAGGCGATTGAGGCGTTCCGCCCGATCGTGGCGGTCATCGACGACGGCCTGCTTGACGTGAGCCCCCGGCGGCAGGGGCGGGAGTCGATCCAGTCCGACCGGTTTGCCCGCCTGATGCAGGACGCGGCCGTGCGCGGCTACGTGGGCGAGCTCCAACGGGCCTTCGCGGGCGAGGACGGCCAGCGCAAGGCGCTCACGCCGCTGGAGTTCCTCGACCGGCACTTCCTCGACGTCTATAACCGCTACAGCGAGGCGTTATCGGTGCAGGTCGCCCGCCGCCGCCCGCCCCGGCTCGAGACCGACAGGGACCGGCAGCTTCACCAGCTCTGCAACGATGAGCAGCGCGCCGGGCCGCGGGAGAAGCTGCTCACCTTCGTCCGCGCCCAGGTGCTCTGGAACGTCTACAAGATGGACCCGCGCTGGATGCTCAAGCTGATGGAGCGCTACGACGCGCCCATCGACTGGCGGCTGTGCCGGGCCCACGGGCTTTACTGGGCGTCCTACGGGCTCGAGTACGCCTGGGACGCCAGCCTGGAGAACATCGACTCCGTCAACACCCAGCGGACGCTCATGTTCTGCCTGCGCGACATGGTCTATTTCGGGCGGCTGGTGTACTGGCCGGACCCGCGCGACCCCGACGGCATGATGATCTTCCACCTCGCGGACTGGCGCTTCGTGGAGCCCGCCCAGACCGAATACATCCGCGCCGGCGAGGCCCAGCGCAGGCTGGAAGGCAAGGAGTTCAAGGAGAACATCTTCCGCGACGGGCACATCAACTACATCATCTCCTGGATCAAGATGCTCTCCGCCGCCGGCCGCATCGACGCAGCCCGCGAGAAGATGAACTGGGTGAAGAAAGAATACGGCCGGAAGGGCGACGACTGGGACCTGGACATCCACAACTTCGTGGCGAGGCAGCTCTTCAAGGACGGCGCCCCGACGCAGGACATCGCCGTCAGCCAGGTGACGGCCGCTATCCAGGCCGGGCTCGAGGCGATGGTCGCCGGCCGCCCGGAGGCGTTCCGCCAGCGGATGGGGTACGCGGAGTTCCTGCACCGCTTCTACACGGAGCACGCGGCGAACCGCCTCAAGCTGCCGCCGTGGGAGGTCTACGCCTCGCAGCTTCTGCACCTGACGCTGCTGCGTCCGGCGACGCTGGGGCTGCGGCTGGGGCTGGTCGAGCGCATCAGCCTCTACAACGCGCTGAGGAACTACGGCCGGACGGAGGATCTGCTGGCGCGAATCTACGACCGGATGAAGCCGGAGCTGGAGCGACTGTGCCAACAGGAAGGGCTGTCGTTCCAGCGCGCCTTCCCGCCGCCGGCGGGAGTGGAGAGGTATCGGCGCCCGACGGGCACGCCGTTGCCCGGTCCGCGTTAGCGCCCGCCGGCCGGCTCCAGGGCCGCGGGAAGCGTCTGGATGAACCGGCGCATTTCGTCGCGCACCCGGCGGTAGTGGGCAAGCGCCTCTTCCTCCGAGGCCGCCTCGGCCGCCAGCGCCGGCGGGTCGTCGAAGCCCACGTGCACCACCTTCGTCCGACCGGGAAAGACCGGGCAGTGTTCGTGCGCGTGCCCGCACACCGTTACCACCACGTCGAACTCCTGCGACGGAAGATCGTCCACGTGCTTCGATTGCTGGGCGGCGATGTCCACCCCCGCTTCGGCCATCACCTGAACCGCCCGCGGGTCCAGCCCGTGCGGTGCGATGCCGGCTGAGCAGGCCTCCAGCTCGTCGCGCTTCAGCGCCTTGGCCCAACCCTCGGCCATCTGGCTCCGGCACGAGTTGCCCGTGCAGAGGAAGAGGATTCTGGTCCTGTCGTTCATGGCATCCGTCACCGGCGGCGTCACGTCAGCAACCGCTTGACCTCGTCGGCCGAGGGCACGCGCCCGACGGCCTTCACCTCGCCGTCGACGGCGAGCGCCGGCGTGAGCATCACGCCGAACGTCATGATCTCGTTGACGTCGGTGATCTTCTCGATCTCGTAGTCCAGCCCAAGTTCCCCGGCGGCGGCCTGGGCCGTCTCCGCAAGCCGGCGGCACTTGGCACAG
The DNA here is from genome assembly GCA_964564965.1 of uncultured Planctomycetaceae bacterium. GTDB lineage: Bacteria > Planctomycetota > Phycisphaerae > SM23-33 > SM23-33 > CAZMDT01. The sequence goes on from CAZMDT010000216.1 coordinate 2,137, forward strand.
CCGGCACCGAGTATCTGGATCTTCATGGCCATTCTATTCCTCCTGCTTCTGGTCCGCGACGAAGCGCTCGTCGGCCAGCACGTGCCGGCCCGGCGAAGCGCCTTCCAGCCATCCGCCCCGCGCCTCCGCGAACACGTCGAACTGCGGCGCGTACGGTTTGATGTCCAGCAGCGGTGAGCCGTCGAGCATGTCGACGTCGGCGACGTGCAGCACGTTGCCGTCGACGCGCAGGAGGCGTACCGGCGACAAGCCGATGGGGTTCGGCCGGCACGGCGCCCGCGTGGCGAACAGGCCGCGCTCGACACTGTCCAGAAACGGCGTGACCTGCAGCCGCGCCGGCGGCGCCCGGTGCAGCCAGTACAGCAGCCACACCCGCTCGAAGCCGTCCAGGTCCTTCAGCCCTGCCGCGTACGGCTGGAAGACCTCCACGGTGCCTTGGGCGCCGCCGGCGAGCTTCGGCTGGATCGGCGTGCCGGCCGCGGCCGCGAACGGCGTGTGAATCACGCCGATCGCCTCCAGCCGCATCGGCCTCGCGGCGCCCGAGTTGGCCCTCTCCGCGCTCATGCCTCGCCCCCCGCCTGCCTCGCCTTCGCCACCAGGGCGGCCACCTGCTGATCCGTCGCGCGGACGCCCTTGACCTTCTCGATGCCCAGGTCGGTGGCCCTGACCTGCACGTAGTTCGTCAGGTGGCAGCGGTCAAAGATGCTCTTCGCACAGTCCATGGGGCAGCCGTCGAGGACGACGTTCAGGTCGGCGTCCCGGGCCGTCTGGATCATCCCGTCGATGCCCGCCCCCAGCCCCGCCAGGCAGAACATGATGCCGTCGCCGCTGGCCATGAGCTCGCGGGCCGCCCGGTCGGCTACCTCCGCCACGTTCGCTCCGCCCGAACACGCGTAGAACAAAACCCTCTTCCCGTTGCCGCCACAGCACCTATCCGCCATGTGGGTCTTCCTTCACGTGGGGCCTAACCGTAGACCATGCCGAAGGCCAGCCCCGAGACCGTCGCCATGGTAATCACCAGCAGTGCATAGACGAGTGTCTTTTGCGTCCCCATGACGCTGCGGATGACGAGCAGGTTGGGCAGCGACAGGGCCGGGCCGGCCAGCAGCAGCGCCAGCGCGGGGCCCTGGCCCATGCCCGCCTCCAGCAGCCCCTGCACGATGGGCACCTCCGTCAGCGTGGCGAAGTACATCACCGCCCCGGCAACCGAGGCGAACAGGTTCGCCCACAGGCTGTTGCCGCCGACGGCCTGCTCTACCCAGCGCCGGGGGATCAGCCCGGCCTGGTGCTGCCGCCCGAACAGCAGTCCGGCGACCAGCACGCCGGCCAGCAGCAGGGGCAGGATCTGCATGGCGAAGCTCCAGGTGCTCCGCCCCCAATCGCGCAGCTCGCCCCGCTTCACCCACAACGCCAGCATCAGCACGAACCCCGCCAGCAGCACCAGCGCGATCGCGTAGCGGTACTTGTGGATCGCCAGGTAGGCCGGACTCTCCAGCGGCTCCATGCCGGCGACGATGTCGCGGCTGAGCCGGCGGGTCCGGCCGTCCGCCAGCTCGATGGTGACCGAGTCGGCGGTTTCCTCGACGACGCGGCCCTTGATGAACTCGGTGACCTCGCCGGGGGGGCAGCACTGCACGCCCACGGTCAGGCGCCCCGACCGGGCCCAGTTCGCGAACACCAGGATGCCGACCATCGCGGCGAAGAGGGCGGCGTTCTTCCAGAGCGGGCGTGCGGGCTCAGGCACGGGCATGGCCGCCTGGGCCGTCGCCCTCGCCGCCTCCTCGCGCCGGTACAGCAGATGCATGACCGCGCCGATGACGACGGCGAAGAGGACGGCTCCGACCGCCCGGGCGACGCCCAGCGGCGCACCGAGAACGCCGGCGGTCAGGATGATCGCCAGCACGTTGATCGCCGGCCCGGCATACAGGAACGCCGCCGCGGGCCCCAGCCCCGCCCCCATCCGGTAGATCCCCGCGAACAGGGGCAGCACCGTGCACGAGCACACCGCCAGCACCGCGCCCGACACGCTGGCCACGCCGTAGGCCAGCAGCTTGTTCGCCTTCGGCCCGAGGTACCTCATCACCGAGCCCTGGCTGACGAACACGCTGATCGCGCCCGCGATGACCAGCGCCGGCACGAGGCACAGCAGCACGTGCTCGCGGGCGTAGTCCTTCGCCAGGCGCAGCGCCGCCCCCGGCGCGTTGTCGAACATCGCCCCTTCGACGGGCATGAAGTAGCAGCCGGCGAACATCACGACCATCGCGGCCAGGATGAGCCAGTCGCGCTTACGCATCGCCCCTCCCGCGTCGTCTGCGGCCGAGCGCGCGGAGCAGGTCCCGGTTGTCCGCGAGGCGCTGCCGCAGGAGTCGCTCGACGCACGGGAAGACGTTGAGCAGGCAGGGGGCCTTCAGGCCATAGTGCACCATCAGGCCGTCGCGGCGGCTGTCGAGCACGCCGGCGGCGAGCATGAGGCCGAGGTGGCGGGACACGTTGGAGCGCTCGGCGCCGACGGCCTTGGCGATCTCGCAGACGCAGGCCGGTCCGTCCCGAAGCGCCTCCACGATCGCCAGGCGGATGGGGTGCCCGAGCGCCTTGAACACCTCCGCCTGCATCTGCCTTAATTCGCCGTCCCGTGCTGCCATGGGGCTGTCTCCATGCTGCGGCATGCCAAACCGTGATTATGTGAAAGAATAGTCACATAATAGCGGGAGGCCCTCCACCTTTCCAAGCCGATTTCCGCAAATCCGCTTACCCCGACGGACACCGCCCGAAACCCCGCCGGAGGGCGCCGCCGCGGGTTGCCCGGCGAGGGCGGCAACCCCGCGCGCACGTCGCCCCTTCCCGCAACGCCGGGGATTCCCTAAATTGGGACACAACCGCGGACGAACGAATGACCCTCAAGCAGCTCATCCTCCGGCCGGTGGCGCACGTCGCCGGACGGCACGCCGGACGCCAGTTGCGGGCGTGGCTCGCCGCCCACGACGCCACGGAGCAGGTGCAGGACCGGCTCCTCGAGACGCTGGTGAGCCGCCATGCCGACACCGCCTTCGGGCGCGACCACGGCTTCGCGTCCATCCGCAGCTATGCCGACTTCCGCTCCGCCGTGCCGGTGGCGCCGTACGAGCGCCTGAGGCCGTACATCCGCCGCGTGCTCGACGGCGAGCCCGCCGCGCTGCTGCCTCCGGGCGAGCGCGTGCTGATGTTCTCGATGACGAGCGGCACCACCGGTGAGCCGAAGCACATCCCCGTCTCGCGAGCGTTCCTGGCGGCGATGCGCCGCGGATGGAACGTCTGGGGCTACGTGGCCCTGCGCGACCATCCGGCGGCATGGCTGCGGCACGTGGTCCAGATCAGTTCGCCGATGGACGATCGCCGAAGCCCCGCCGGTGCTCCCTGCGGGGCGATCAGCGGGTTGCTCGCGGCGACGCAG
>CAZMDT010000217.1:0-5563 GCA_964564965.1 uncultured Planctomycetaceae bacterium
GCCGTCGCCGAGCTGAACGACAAGACGCACCTGCCCGTCCTCGTCGATCCTTCGCACGGCACCGGGCACGCGCACCTCGTGCCGGCGATGTGCCGTGCGGCGGTGGCCGCCGGCGCCGACGGGCTGCTCATCGAGTGCCACGTCGACCCGGAGCACGCCCTGTCGGATGGCGCGCAGTCGATCACCCCGCAGGCCCTGACGGAAATGATGCCGACGCTGAAGCGCATCGCCGAGGCCGTCGGGCGTTCCGCCTGATTCCCCCGCCGTTCCACGCTCTGCCCACTTCGCGTACAATCCCCCCGTCATGGACACGCCGGCAAGCGGGAAGCGGCTCAGGCGGGAAGCGCCGGTCCGGGCGCCGCTGGTGATCGTGGCCGCCGCCCTCATCCTCGGAATCGTCGCGGGGCGATACCTGCCGCTGCCCGCCGGGGCGTGGCTGGCCCTCGCCGCGGCGGGAGTGTTCGCCACGGCGGCGACCTTCATCCGGCCGCACCTCCACCTCGCCACCGCCGCGGCCGTGGCCGCCTGTGTGTTCGCCCTGGGCGCCGCCCACGCGCGCCTCGCCTGGCACGGCGCTGCCGACGATGACGTCGTCACCTACGTCGGCCGGGGCAGGTCGCTCACGCGGCTCCGCGGCCGAATCGTCAGCTCGCCGCAGATCTTCGACCCGTCGGCCGGCGTGTTGTTCGGGTACCGGGGCGGGCCGCAGACCGCCTTCGTCCTCGCCGCCGGCGCGATCCGCACCGAGGGCGGCTGGCGGGGTGTCGAGGGGCTGACGCGCGTCGTGATTCAGCAGGCGGACGACCGCCTGGCGGCGGGGCAGCGGGTGGAGCTGCTCGGCTGGCTGAGCCGCCCGCGCGGCGCGTCGAACCCGGGGCAGTTCGACCGCGCCGCCGACGCCCGCCGGAGGCACGTGCTCACGCAGTTCCGCGTGGAGGCCTCCGACGGCGTCGCCATCGCCGCGGGCGCCGAGATGCCCTGGTACGAGCGGGCGATGTGGAACGTCCGGGCGGGCGCCCGGCAGCACCTGTGGGATTGCGGCGGCGACGACGCGCCGCTGCTGTCGGCCCTGGTCATCGGCGAACGGCATCCCGCGCTGCGAACGCTGAGCCGCACGATGGCGCGGGCCGGCGTGGCGCACTTCCTGAGCATCTCGGGGCTGCACCTGGGGGTGTTCCTGTGCTTCGTCTACCTCGCGTGCCGCGTGGCCATGCTCGCGCCGCGCCGGGCGGCGGGCGTCGTGCTGGCCGTTCTGGCCGCGTACGTCCTGCTCACCGAGCCCCGCGACCCGCTGCTGCGGTCGGCGATCATGGCCGCCGCGCTGTGCGTCGCCGTCATCTTCGGGCGGCGCGCCAGCGCGCCGAACGCGCTGGCGCTGGCGGCCGTCGTGCTGCTCGCCATCGACCCGCTGCAACTGTTCAGCGCCGGCTTTCAGCTCAGCTTCACTATCGTCGCGGGGATCCTGCTGCTGCACCGGCCGGTGCGGCGGGCGCTGTTCGGGCGGTTCCTCCGGCGGCGCGGGCTGATGGTCTTTCGCGATGACCGCCGCTGGCGGCGCCGCCTCTACTTCACCGCCGCCAACTGGCTCATGGACGCCGTGGTCGTCTGCCTGGTCGCCTACCTGATGGCCGCGCCGCTGGTGGCGTACCACTTCGGCATCTTCAGCCCGTGGGCGCCGCTGCTGAGCCTGGTGCTGCTTCCGCTGGTGGTGGCGGTGCTGGTGCCGGGGTACGTCTCGCTGGCGCTGGCCTGGCCGATGCCGAACCTGTCGTGGCAGTTCGGACGGCTCGCCGCGTGGGCGGCCGGGGGGCTCGCCGAGGTCGTCGGATGGATCGAGCGGCTGCCCGCCGCGTCGTTGACCGTCCGCGAGGTGCCGGCGGCGTGGGCGCTGCTGTGCTATGCGGCCGTCGTGCTGATCTGGCAGCGCGGGCGGCTGCGGCTGGGGCGCGCGTGGGCCGTCGTCGCGGTGGCGGCGGTGGCGGGGCTCACCGTCTACACGCAGCTTCCCGCCGCTCCGCCCGACGGCGCCGAGCTGAACCTGCTCGCCGTGGGCGACGGGCAGTGCGCCCTGCTGCGGACGCCCGACGGGCGCACCTGGCTGATCGACGCGGGGACGCTGACGGGCTTCGACGCCGGTGAGAGCGTCCTCCGACCGTTCCTCCGCCACCAGAAGCTGCCCGCCCCCGAGGCCGCCTTCATCTCCCACGCCAACACCGACCACTACAACGCCGTGCCGGCCCTGGTGGCGGGCGGGGCCCCGCGGCGCGTGTACCTGAACGACTACTTCGGGCGCGGCGGCACCGACGAGGAGCCCGAAGGCCCCGAGGTCGGCAGGTTCCTGAATCTCCTGGGATCGTCGGGCGTGTCGGTGGCGCGGCTGCGGGCAGGCGAGGCGCTGCGGCTGGACGACAGAACGACGGTGGAGGTGCTCTGGCCGCCGGCGGGGCGCCGCGAGGACCTGGCCGCGAGCGCCAACGAAACGTCGCTCGTGCTGCGCATCCGCTGCGACGGGCGGAGCGTCCTGCTGACCGGCGACATCGAGACAATCGCCCAGGGCGCCCTCTGCCGCAGCGATGTCCGGGCCGACGCGCTCGTCATGCCGCACCACGGCGGCTGGACCCACGGCAAGGGCCCCGACGGGCGGAACGCCATCGTCGAATTCCTCGAGGCCGTCGCGCCTGAGGTCGTCCTCGTCTCGTCCTCCGATGACCCGCATCCGCCGAGCGCGGTCGCCCCGGAGCGCGTCGCCTTCTACGCCCGCCTGCGCGAGGGCTACCGCTACTACTCCACCGCCCGCAACGGCTGGGTGCAGCTCCGCTTCGGCCGCGAGGGCCTCCACGTGCACACGATGCGCTGACGTCGCCCCGGGTGGTCCGCCTTCGAGGCAGGCGGTATGATGGAGGGCGGGCGGGAGCCCGCGAGGGGAGTTGCTGCCATGCTGAAGCCGAGCCGACGTTTTCTGCTGCTCGTGGCGGCCGTGACGGTCCTCACGCCGGCCGGCGCCCTGCCGGGCGGGACGCCGTGCGTCTGGACGGGCGTGGAGCGCGTCGTCGCCGTCGGCGACGTTCACGGGGACTACGAGCAGCTCGTGAAGGTGCTGCGGGCGGCGAAGCTGATCGACGCCGAAGGCGACTGGGCGGGCGGGAAGGCGCACCTGGTGCAGATGGGCGACTTTCTGGACCGCGCGCCCGATTCCCGCAAGGTCATGGACCTGCTGATGAAGCTTCAGGCCCAGGCGCCAAAGGCCGGGGGAGTCGTCCATCCGCTCATCGGCAACCACGAGGCGATGGTCCTGCTCGGAAGCTGGGGGTACGTGCACCCCGGCGAGGTGAAGGCGTTCGGCGGGCCGGAGGCCTACCGCGAGGCGATGAGCCCCCGCGGCAAGTACGGGCGGTGGATTCGCTCGCACAACACGGTGGTGCAGATCGACCGCGTGCTGTTCGTGCACGCGGGGCTGACGCCGCGGTACGCCGCCCTGTCGCTGGGGGAGATCAACGCGGCGGTGCGGCGGGAGCTGGCCGCCGGCAACGTGGAGGGGATCGTCGGCGACCCGCAGGGCCCGCTGTGGACCCGCAGCCTCGCCTTCGCCGAAGGCGCCGAGGCGGACCGGCTCCTCAAGCCGGTTCTCAAGGCCCACGAAGTGGACCGCATCGTCATCGCCCACACCGTCGACAGGCGCGGGGTGCGGGTCCAGGCGAACGGGCGCGTGATCCGCGTGGACGTGGGCATGTCACGATACTACGGGGGCCCCGCCGCGTGCCTGCTCATCGACCACGGACGCCTCTACGAGGTGCGCCACGGTGTGGGGCGGCGCGAGTTGCCCGCCCGCGGCGTGCTGCCGCCCGTGCCGGCGACGCAGCCGTCCGGCGGGGCTCACGGCAAGCCGAGCACGCGGCCGGCCCTGCGGGAAGCCGTCCCGGCCGGCGCCCGATGACGGCCGCCCCGGCCGCCGGGCCCATGCCCACGGCGGAAGCCCCCCCTCCGCACCGACCCTCGCCCCGGGCTCCTCACCGCAGCATCATGTAATCGCGGTGAATCACCTCGTCGTAGGGACGGTCGCCCAGGGCGCGGGCGATCTGCCCGCTCCTGAGCCCCTTGATCCTCTCCACCTGCTCGGCCGAGTAGTTCGTCAGCCCCCGCGCGATCTCCCTGCCGTCCGGGCCGACGACCCCCACCGTGGCCCCCTTGCCGAACCGCCCCGCGACGGCGGTGACGCCCGAGGGCAGCAGGCTCTTGCCGCGTTCCGTGAGCGCCCGCACGGCCCCCTCGTCGACGAAGAGCTTCCCCTCCGAGCGCGAGGCGAGGCCGATCCAGCGGCGCCGCCCGGAGAGCTTCCGCCCGGCCGGCAGGAAGCACGTCCCCAACCGCTCCCCCGCCAGCAGCCGCCGAATGACGTTCGGCGTGCGCGCGTTGGCGATGACGGCGACCTCGCCGGACCGGACGACCATGCCGGCGGCCTCGATCTTGCTGGCCATGCCGCCGGAGCCGTGCCGGCTGCGCGCACCGGAGTCCAGCGCGATGGTCGCCTCGTCCACCTGCCCGACCAGGTCGAGCACGGCGCCGCCGGCGAGCACGCCATCGACGGTGGTCAGCAGGATGAGCACGTCGGCGGGCAGGACGTTGGTGACGAGCGCGGCGAGCAGGTCGTTGTCGCCGTAGCGGATCTCGTCGACGGCGACGGTGTCGTTCTCGTTGACCACGGGCAGGGCGCCGTAGCCGTCGAGCGCCCGCAGCGTGTTGCGAATGTTCAGGTAGCGCGTGCGGTCCTCGAAGCTGTCCCGCGTCAGCAGCATCTGGGCGACCTTCACGCCGTAGCGGGCGAAGGTATCGTGGAGGACCCGCATGAGCTGCCCCTGCCCCACCGCCGCCACCGCCTGAAGGCTCGGAACGTCCCCGGGGCGCTCGGCGAGGTCCAGCTCCCCCAGCCCCGCTCCGATCGCCCCGCTCGCCACCAGCACCACCGACACCCCCTGCTTGCGGACCGCGGCGATCTGCCGGGCCAGGGCGGCGATCGTGCGGCGGTCGGGACGGCCGGTGTCATCGCAGATGGCGTTCGTGCCGACCTTGACGACGATGCGCCGCGCCTTGGCGAGCACCTTCTGTCGAACGGCCGTGTCGGGCATGTCGGGCCTCAGCGGTCAGCCATCAGCGATCGAACCGCCATCACGCCGGCGCATCGGCGTGCGCCGCTGTTCGTACGATATCGTCAGTCACCTGCACGGGAAAGCACCTGGTCGGTCGCCACGCCGCCGGGCGCCGCTGCGGGCTCGCGGCCGAGGACGCGGCAGATCATCTCGACGTTGCGCCGCGTCGCCCCTTGGCAACTCCGGACGTACGCCTGGGCGGCGAGGCCCGCCGCCGCCGCCGCCGCCGGGTCGGAGAGCCACGAGTCGAGCTGGCGCTCGAGCGCCGCGGCGTCGGGCACGCGGGCGCAGCCGTGCGCGGCGAGCGCGTCGGCCTGGGGGAAGTTGAGCGTGTGCGGGCCGAAGGCGGTGGGCTTTCCGAGCGCGGCGGCCTCGATCATGTCCGAGCCGCCCATCGGCACGAGCGACCGCCCGACGAA
>CAZMDT010000218.1:0-5563 GCA_964564965.1 uncultured Planctomycetaceae bacterium
GCTGCTGGCGCTCGACTGGAACAACGGCAACCGGACGGTCCTGGTGGACCAGCGGCTGACCGGCCTGCTGCTGGGACAGACGCTTTACACCACGCCGGGGGAGATCTACCGCGCGCTGATCGAGGCGACCGCCTTCGGGGCGCTGACGATCATGACGCGCTTTGAGGAATACGGCGTGAAGGTCCGCCAGGTGGTCAACTGCGGCGGGATCGCCGAGAAGAATCCGCTGGTCATGCAGATCTACGCGGACGTGACGGGCCGGCCCATGAAGGTCTCACGCTCCCCCCAGAGCTGCGCCCTGGGCGCGGCCATCGCCGGGGCGGTCGTGGCCGGCCGGAAGGCCGGCGGGCACGCCGGCTTCCGCGCCGCCCGGAAGGCCATGACCGGACTCAAACGGAAGGTCTTCCGCCCCGACCCCGCCGCCCACCGCGTCTACGCCCGGCTCTACGCGCTGTACCGGCAGCTCCACGACGCGTTCGGGACGGCCGAGTGGGGCGGCACCATGCACAACGTCATGAAGGACCTGCTGGCCATCCGCGCCGCGGCGCGAAGGTGACACCCATGCTCGAAGAGTTGAAGGCACGGGTCTGCGAGGCGAACCTGCGTCTGATGGCCGAGGGGCTGGTGAGGCGCACGTTCGGCAACGTCAGCGGCATCGACCGCGAGGGCGGGCACGTGGTCATCAAGCCCTCGGGGCTCGCCTACGACGCCATGCGCCCGGAGCACATGGTGGTGGTGGCGCTGGCCGACGGGACGGTCGTCGGGGGCGACCTCCGCCCCAGCAGCGACACGCCCACCCACCTGGTGCTCTACCGCGCCTTCGAGGCGATCGCCGGCGTGGCGCACACGCACAGCATTTACGCGACGGCCTGGGCGCAGGGGCGGCGGGAGATCCTCCCGCTGGGGACGACGCACGCGGACCACTTCCACGGCCCGGTGCCGGTGACCCGGCTGCTGCGGAGCGACGAGGTCGCCGCCGACTACGAGACCCACACCGGCCAGGTGATCGTCGAGCGCCTCGCCGGTATCGATCCGATGCACATGCGGGCGGTGCTGGTGGCGGACCACGGGCCTTTCACCTGGGGCGACAGCCCCGACGACGCCGTGGAGCAGGCGGTGCTGCTGGAGCTGGTGGCTCACCTGGCCAGCGAGACGCTCCGCGTCGAGCCCTACCCCCGCCCCATCGCCGGCGAGCTGCTCGACAGGCACTTCCTCCGCAAGCACGGGCCGGACGCCTACTACGGACAGCGGTAGGCCCCGCCCGTCGTCCGCCCGCCGGTCCTTCCCCGCCGCCGTCGGGGGGCGTACAATGCGCCCCCGGCTTCAAGGAGACCGAACATGCCAGGACTCGGGCTCAACATCGACCACGTGGCGACGATCCGCCAGGCGCGGCGGACGGTGGAGCCGGACCCGGCGTGGGCGGCGGTCGAGGGCGAGCTGGGCGGCGCGGAGGCCATCACCTTTCATCTGCGGAAGGACCGCCGGCACATCAACGACCGCGATGCGCGGGTGTTGCGCGACGTGGTCCGCTGCAAGCTCAACATGGAGATGTCGATGGACGAGGAGATCGTCGGCATCGCGTTGAAGCTCCAGCCCGACCAGGCCACCCTCGTGCCGGAGAACCGGCAGGAGATCACCACGGAGGGCGGGCTGGACGCCGTCGCCGAGTCCGACCGGCTGAAGGAGGTGACGGCGGCGCTGCGGAAGGCGGGCGTGGTGGTCAGCGCGTTCGTCGATCCGGCGGCGGAGCAGATCGAGGCCGCCCGCGACGCCGGCTGCGAGGCCATCGAGATCCACACGGGCACATACGCCAACGCCTGCCTGTCGCACACGGGACGGCACGCCCCCGGCGCGCAGGCCGCCGAGGCGCTGGAGCGCATCCGGCAGGGGCTCGCCGCCGGGCTCGCCGCCGGGCTGACCGTCCACGGCGGGCACGGGCTGACCTACAACAACGTCGCCCCCGTCGCCGCGATGCCGGGGTTCACCGAGTTCAACATCGGGCACTCGATCATCTCGCGCGCGGTGCTGGCGGGCCTGCGCCGGGCCGTCCGCGAAATGAAGCGGCTGATCGACCAGGCGGCGGGGAGACGATAGTCCACCCGTGGAGTATCTGTTCCGTCATTCGTGGGCTGATCGCGAGGCAAAGCGATGAAACTTCAGGGATCAATGGTCGCGCTGGCAACGCCGTTCGCCGACGGCGCCGTGGACTACGACGCCCTCGGCCGACTGGTCGACTTCCAGATCGACGGCGGCACCCAGGGGCTGGTGCCCTGCGGCACCACCGGCGAGTCGCCCACCCTCAGCCACGACGAGCACGACAGGGTCATCGAGTTCGTCGTGGAGCGGGCGGACGGCAAGGTGCCGGTGATCGCGGGCACGGGCAGCAACTCGACGGCCGAGGCGCTGCGCCTCACCCGACACGCCAAGGAGGCCGGCGCCGACGCCTGCCTCATCGTCATGCCCTATTACAACAAGCCGGTTCAGCGGGGCATGTACGAGCACGTGGCCCGGCTGGGGGAGGTGGGCCTGCCGATCGTGCTGTACAACATTCCCGGGCGCTGCGGGGTGGAGCTGGCCACGGAGACGATTGTCCGGCTGTACGAGGAGGTGGAGATGGTGGTGGCGCTGAAGGAGGCCACCGGCAAGCTCGACAACACGAGCGCCGTGGCGTCGGCGTGCGACATCGCGATCCTCTCCGGGGACGACTCGCTGACGCTGCCGATCTGCTCGGTGGGCGGGCGCGGCGTGATCAGCGTGCTGGCCAACGTGCTGCCGGGCGAGGTCCGCAAGCTGTGCGAGGCGATACTGGCGGGGGACGCGGCGGCCGCACGCCGGCAGCACCTCAGGCTCTTCCCTTTGTTCAAGGCGTGCTTCGTGGAGACGAACCCGATCCCGATCAAGGCGATGCTGTCGATGGCGGGGATGATCCGCAACGAGCTTCGCCTGCCGATGACGCCGCTGGACCCGCGGCACCGCGAGGCGCTGGCGAAGCTGCTGGCGCCCTTCGGCATCGAAGCGAAGGGGTAGATGCAGCCGCGTGTACGAAGGCTGGCACATCGAGTACTCGGATCATGCAAGGGCACGCATGGTCGAGCGAATGGTCACCGAGGAAGACGTGCTGTCTGTCCTTTCACACCCGGAAGAGGTCGAAGCGAACCGCGTCCACGGGGGCAGGTTGTTGCAGCGGTACCTTCGAGATTGGGATAGAATACTCGTCGTCGCCGTAACCGAGCGATCCGAGCAAGGGGTCGTGCTGGTCAAGACAGTGCTATGGTCACAGGCGAGCTGAAATCGTTGCGGATCACACTTGAGGCCGTTGCGGGCTCCGTGCTGGGCTACGTCTACCTGCGCGAGGTCCAGCCCGGCGAATCCAAGCGCCAGGTCTCAGTCAAGCCCCATTCGGTGATTGCGGACTACGACGCTGAGGGACGCCTGCTGGGGGTGGAGTTTCTTGACGCCGAACAGGCGGGCCCGGCACTGATGCAGCGCCTCGCTGAGGAACTGAGCACGCCGGAGTTAGCAGCAATCAACCTCGCCGCGATGTGCAAGCCCGCCACCTAGCCCGCCCCCGCATCCCCGCGGCTGCGTGACGTTGCGGTGCCGCCGCCGCCCCGCGCTCACTCCCGCGGCGCCGCCCGCCGCGCCTCGGCCAGCTCCGCCACCGCGCGGCGGTAGATGCCCGCCGTCTTCTCCGCCATGCCGGTCGGGCTGTGGTGCACGCCCAGGTACTCGAGCGCCGTCTCCGCCAGGCCCCGCGCCGCGGCGTGATCGTCCAGCAGCGACGCCAGCTTCGTCGTCAGCTCCGCGGCGTCGCCGCGCCGGAACATCAGCGTCGTCCGCCCGTCTTTGAGGAAGTCGGACACGCCGCTGTCGACGCTGACGACGGGCACGCCGGCCGCCATCGCCAGAAGTGCCTCCATGTCCACCCCGTCCGCCGGCGCCGGCGAGACGTAGAGGTCCGCCGCCCTCAGAATCCCCATCAGCTGCCACGCGGGCTGGCGGTCCGCGAAGGTCAGGTCGGCCTTGAGGCCCAGCTCCTCCGCCAGCGACCGCAGCCGGCGCTCCGCCCGCCCGGCGCCGACGATGAAGAACACGCAGTCGTACTTGCCGCTCTTGAGCCGCGCGAAGCTCTTCAGCACCGCGTCCAGCCCGGAGAAGCTCTCGCTCGAGGCGCCGACCACGATGGCCACGGCGTGATCGGGGTCGTGGAAGCAGGTGGCCCGGCGGACGCGGACGAGCCCCGGGCGGAGCAGGTGGATGCGTTCGGCCGAAATCACCCGCCGCCCCAGCAGGTCGCGCTGCACCTGCTCCGAGGCGGCCAGCACCGCCCGCACCCGCGCGTCGAGCTTTCCGTGCAGGCGTTGGGCATCGCCGAGGCGGCAGCTGCTGATGACGTAGCCCGTTCCGGCGGCGGGGGCCAGCTTGTGCACCAGGGGCGCGGTGCCCGCCTCCAGGGCGTGCACGAGCTGCACCCGCCGCGCCCGCATCTCGGCGGCGAGGTCGTCGGCCAGCCGCGAGTGCAGCGCCCACCACCGCGGGCGCTCGTAGCGAACCAGCTCCACCGGCGGGCTGGGCAGCATCCGGGCATCCGCCTCGGGCGGGCAGAACACGTGCAGCTCCACCAGCTCGTCGATCAGGGCGATCGCCAGCGGCTTCAGCGTGGGGGCGAGGCGTTCGAGGGTACCGGCGCCGGCGAGCCAGGCGACGCGGCAGGGCACTTTGGGCGGCTCGGGCGCCTCCGGCTGCGGCGCCGGCTCGGGCCGGGCACGCTCCGCCGGCGGCGCCAGCACCGCCACGGCCGATTCCGACGGTTCGTCCATCACTGCGGGGTATTGTATGCCCCCCGCCGGCGAGGGTGAAGTGCGACTCCGTCGCCCGGTGGGCGTTCGCCCTAGGCGCTGGTCGGCTCGCCGTCGGCGGATGAGGCGCCGGACTGGTCCGCGGAGATCGAGGCCCGCAGCGCCTCCCAGTCCTCCAGCGTCATGAGGCATTCTCGGGCCTGGCTGCCCTTGTACTCCCCGAGGATCCCCGCGTCGGCCATCTGGTCGATGATCCGGCTCGCCCGGCTGTACCCGATCGCCAGGCGCCGCTGAAGCAGCGACACGCTGCCGCGCTGCGTGGCGAGGACGATCTCGGCGGCCTGGTCGAACAGCTCGTCCTTCTCCCCGCCGCCGTCGGCGGACGCGTGCGAGTTGAGGCGGAGCAGCTCGGAGTTGTAGTCGGGCTCGCCGCGGCCGCGGAGGGCCCTGACCACGGCGCGGATCTCGGCGTCGTCGACGTAGGTGCCCTGGGCGCGGGTGAGGTTGCTGGTGCCGGGCTGGAGGAAGAGCATGTCGCCCCGCCCGAGGAGCACGTCGGCGCCGTTCTGGTCCAGGACGATCCGGCTCTCCTGGCGCGAGGCCACGCGGAAGCTGATCCGGCACGGCATGTTGGACTTGATCAGCCCGGTGACCACGTTCACGCTGGGGCGCTGCGTGGCGAGGATCATGTGGATGCCGACGGCCCGGGCCTTCTGGGCGATGCGGATGATGTGGCTCTCGACCTCCTTGCTGGAGGTCATGAT
>CAZMDT010000219.1:0-5539 GCA_964564965.1 uncultured Planctomycetaceae bacterium
GACGAGGTCATCCTCGTGGGCGGCTCGACCCGAGGGCCGCGCGTGCGGGCCATTACGAAGGAAATCTTCGGCAAGGAGCCGAACAAGTCGGTCAACCCCGACGAGGTGGTGGCCATCGGCGCGGCGGTCCAGGGCGCGATCATCGCCGGTGAGGTCGAGGAGCAGATGGTTCTGCTCGACGTCACCCCGCTGTCGCTGGGCATCGAGACGCTGGGCGGCGTGATGACCCGGCTCATCGAGCGGAACACGACGATCCCCACGGAGAAGAAGGAGACGTTCTCGACGGCGGCCGACAACCAGACGGAGGTGACGATCCACGTGCTCCAGGGCGAGCGCGAGTTTGCCACCGATAACCGGACGCTCGGGCGGTTCAACCTGACGGGCATCCCGCCGGCGCCGCGAGGCATGCCGCAGGTCGAGGTGACGTTCAACATCGACGCCAACGGCATCCTGAACGTCTCGGCGAAGGACCTGGCCACGGGCAAGGAGCAATCGATCGAGATCAAGGGCTCCTCGGGTCTCAGCCAGGACGAAATCGACAAGATGAAGCGGGACGCCGACGCCCACTCCGAAGAGGACAAGAAGCGGCGCCAGCTCGTGGACCTCAAGAACCAGGGCGACCACCTGGTCTGGTCGATGGAGAAGATGCTTAAGGAGCAGGGCGAGAAGGTTCCCGCCGGCGACCGCAGCACCATCGAGTCGGCGATCTCCTCGCTCCGCGAGGCCCTCAAGGGCGACGACGCCGAGGCCATCAAGCGCAGCATGGACAACCTCAGCCAGGCCGCTCAGAAGGTCGGTGCGGCCATTTACGACCAGGTCAAGCAGGCGCAGGCTGGCCCCGCCGAGGCCGGTGCCGAGGGCGGCGAGCAGGCCGGCAAAGAGGACAAGGGCGGCGAGGACGTCATCGACGCCGAGTACGAGGTAAAGGAATAGAGCATTGGGAATCTCAAATCCCGGATCCCAGACCGGCCGAAGGCTCGTACGCGACCACCGGGCGCCCGAACGGACCCGTCGGGCTCCTGGGCGCAGCCGTCGGGCGCTTGTGTGGGGCTCGCTCCTGCTGGCAGCGGTCGTTGCCGGGTGCAGCTCGCAGCCTTACGTGACGCCCGAGCGGCTCGACCGCGGGCTGGTGATCGTGCTGCCCGGCGTGGAGGGTCGCGGGCCGCTGAACGAGGCGATCTGCGACGGCCTGGACGCCGGCGGCGTGGACTGGGCCATCGAGCTGTGGGACTGGACCAGCTCGCTGGGCCCGCTGTACAACCTCCGGGCCGAGCAGCGCAACCGCAAGGAGGCGCAGTACATCGCCGGGCGCATCCGCTACTACAACAAGGAGCACCCGGACCGCCCGGTGATTCTGCTGGGCCAGAGCGGGGGCGGCGCGATGGCCGTGTGGACGCTGGAGTCGCTGCCGTCCGGCAAGCCAATCGAGGGCGCCGTGCTGCTGGCGGCGGCTCTATCGCCCGAGTACGAGCTGGACGCGGCGTTGGAGGGCACGCGCCGCGGCATCGTGAGCTTCCACTCCCCGCTCGACGTGTTCTTCCTGGGCCTGGGCACGACCGTGACGGGTACGATGGATGGCAGGCACACCGGCTCGGCGGGCAGGAGCGGCTTCAAGGAGCCGAACAGCGGCGAGCGCCTGCGCCTGTACGCCAAGCTCTTCCAGGTCTCATGGGAGGGCGAGATGGTGACCACCGGGAACCTGGGCCTGCACCTCACCAGCGGGACGTACAGCTTCGTGAAGAAGTACGTCGCGCCGCTGGTCCTGCACGAGCAGTGGGGCCGGCGGACGAGCGCCCCCGCCCCGGAGTGACCCGGGCCTGCGCCGAATCTCATCTGCGCGCGGCACCTTGCGTCCCGCCGGTGGTTTACCCTCTGGCGGTCCCCCAAGAGGAGCGTGCATGCGCGCAGGCGGCGGCACGGTGACGAGCAGGTCGCAATGGCGATGGCGGCTTCTGTGCGGCGCCGCCTCGGCGCTGCTGGCGGTTTCGCCCGCGCCCGCAAAGCTCAAGGAGGCCCCCGCCGTGCGCGACCTGCTGGGCGATGACTGCGACGGCGCGAAGCTCGTCGTCACGCGCGAGGACGGCATCGGCCTGCTCGATCTGGCCAGCGGGAAATACACGCAGCTCGCACGCTTCGGCGCCGATAGCAAGTTCTGGGGGCTGAGCGCCCCGCAATGGTCGCCCGACGGCTCGCAGATCCTCGTGGCGTACCAGGGCAAGGCGTACGTGGTGGCCTCGGACGGCTCGGGCCGGCGGCAGGTGATCGAGCACGTTGAGCGCCTCCACAGCCCGAACTGGTGGCTCGACCCCGAAACCGGCGAGCTGTGCTACACCTACAAGGACAGCGACGGCAAGCACTGGTACGGCAAGGACAAGGACGCGGGGCACACGTGGCTCTACCGCCCGCGCAGCCGGAAGACCGTCAAGCTCGCCGACTTCCCCTGCGACGGGCAGCTCAGCTTCGACGGCACGCACCTGACGGAGGCGTACGGCGGCTGCCTCATCGTCGACGTGAAGCGGCAGAAGTACTACCCCGTCTACCACGGCGGGCAGTCGTGCAACTCCACCACCAGCCCCGACAACACCTACCGCATCATGCACCTCTACCTGCCGCACGAGTATTTCGGCATCCGCGACAAGCACGACAAGGAGCTGTGGAAGATCCCCCGCCCGGCCGGCAGCAGCGAGTGGCAGGGCCCGCGATGGTCGAACCACGTGAACTTCGCCACGTGCATGGCGAGGTACGGGCGCGACTACAAGCCGTCGATCATCCGCATCAGCGACAAGAAGGTGGTGGTCCTGCGGAGCGTGGGCGGCAGTTGGGGCGTCTCGCACCTGTTCCTGCCATCGGCGGCGAGGGTAGTCGGCCGGGCGGCGGCCGCGCCCGTGAGCCAGGCGGGCCCGCTCGACGGCGTGCCGCTGGGCAAGGAGTATGCCGGTTACCGCCGCAAGGTCGCCGAGGCGGAGTGCTGGACGCCCATCATCGAGGAGCTGCGATCGCGAAGCGTCGCGGATGCGAAGCGGATCGTTGAGGCGCTGGAGACGGCCGGGCGGAAGACGCTCGCCGAGGCGGACCCGCGCCAGGACGCCCGCCAGGCCGAGGCGACTTACAAGCAGGTGGCGGCGCGGTTCGCCGGGCACGAGATCGGCCGGCAGGCGGTGGCCGCGCTTGCCGCGGCGGCGCTGAAGAAGGAGCTGGCCGCCGCGGACGCCATCGAGGCGCTGGAGCGTCTGGCGGCGGGCCTTCAACCGGTCGATCGCGGCGTGGCCGACTTCAGCAACCCGCAGTTCCTCGCCCGCAACCAGGGCAAGCTGGTGCGCATAGTCCACCTGCTGGACGAGCTGCGCCGGAACCACGCCGGCACCGGCGCTGCGGCCCGCGCCGAGGCCATCGCCAGGCGCTGCCGCATCAGCGACGCGCCCGCCGGCGAGAAGGAGAAGCTGGTCGTCGTCGCGACCGTCGAGGCCGCAAGTACCGTTCCCGACCCCCAGACCAAGCTCTACGACGACCTCGTGACCTACGTGCGGTACAAGGTCGACAAGGTCCTCAGCGGCACCTATGGCGCGAAGCGGCTCGTGGCGGTGTATTGGGGCTTCCGCGGGCGGAAGCTCTACCCCGCCGCCGGCTACAAGCCCGGCATGAGGCACAAGCTCACGCTCGACCTGTTCGACGCCCACGCGGAGCTGGAGAGCATCAACACTGCCGACGACGCCAACGACATCCGTCTCGTCCCGTACTGGGTCTCCGCCGTCGAGGACGCGAAGTAGGCGGCCCGCGGCCCCCGCAACGCCCCGCCGCCGGACCGCCCGCATTGCCCGTCTGCTGAGCCGGGCCTACGGCCCGCGGCGGCGGCGCAAGCGCGCCAGCGCCGTGGACACCCTCATCGGCACGATCCTCTCCCAGAACACCTCGGACGCCAACAGCTCGGCGGGTTTTCGGCGCCTGAAGGGCCGCTTCGGCACGTGGGACGCCGTGGCCGACGCGCCGGCGGCCGCCATCGAGCGGGCGATTCGCGTCAGCGGGCTCAGTCGGCGGAAGGCCCCGCGAATCCGGCGGATTCTCCGCGATATCCGGGCGGAGCGCGGGCGGATCAGCCTGGCGTTCCTGAGCCGCCGCCCGTCGGAAGAGGCCTACGCGTACCTCGTGCGTTTCGCGGGCGTGGGGCCCAAGACGGCCCTCTGTGTGCTGCTGTTCGGCTTCGGCATGCCGGTCTTTCCCGTGGACACGCACATCTACCGCATCGCCACGCGCCTCGAGCTGCTCGACGCCAGCACGCCGCCCGAGAGGGCCCACGAGGTGCTCACCTCCATGATCGCCCCCGGGGACCGCTATGCCCTGCACGTGCTGCTCATCGCCCACGGCCGCCAGACCTGCCGGGCGCGCAGCCCGCGCTGCCGTGAATGCTGTCTTCTGGCGCTGTGCCCGTACGGCCGGCGGCGCGTGTAGGCGGCGGGGACCCGCGGGGCTACCCGGGGGATGCCCCGGACCCCTTCGGCGCGGGGGCCGTGGTGGGAGCCGCCGCCGGCACCACGCGAATCGAGATAGTCCTGACCGGGGTGGCCGGCTTGCCGCCGGCAGCGACCTCCAGCTTCGAGATGCGGTCCACCACGTCCATCCCGGCGACCACCTTGCCGAAAACCGTGTGCTTGCCCGTCAGCCAGGGGGCGTCCGCGACGGTGATGAAGAACTGCGAGCCGTTGGTGTTCGGACCGGCGTTGGCCATGGCGATCACGCCGCGGACGGGCTTCAGGGCGGTGAGCTTCGCGTCGTACCGGTAGCCGAGGTTCTCGTAGGCCTGCTTCAGCGTCAGCTCATTCAGTCGCTTCTTGACCTCCTCGGCGCGGGCCTCGAACTGCTCCTGCGACTGAATGCCCATCTTCCGCAGCAGCGGCCCGGTGACGTTCTGCGACCAGTCGGCCTGCGTGCGGATCAGCAGCCACGGGTGCGGCTGTCCCTGGGGCGTGATGACCTTGATCTTGCCCAGCCCGAGCCCGTCGGCGTTGATCTCATCCTCGAACCGCCAGCCGGGCCCGCCCGTCCCGTCGCCCTTTGGGCAGCCCCCCTGGATCATGAACTCCGCGATCACCCGGTGGAAGGTCAACCCGTCATAGAATGGGCGCGTGACCTCCTTGCCCGTCTTCTCATCGATGAAGCTCAGCCGGCCTTCGGCCAAGCCGGCGAACTTCGCCACGGTCACGGGCGCCGCGTCCGGGCGGAGCTCCACGCGAATGCTGCCAAGGGACGTCTCAATGAGGCACTGCGGGCGCCGCGCGGGGGCGGTGGTCGCGGGGCGGGTCGCCGGGGCCTCCGCCGGCCGGGCGCCCTCCGCCGCGAAGGCCGCGCAAGATGCCAACACCACCACCGCGATTATCAATGCAGGCAGGTTCATTCCAGAGTCCTTTCGCGGCCGCTCAGGGAAAGGCATTGGGGAGGTCAGTCGCTGAGCATCGACTCGAGCTGCGGCAGGTGGGACAGAATCCACCGCACCTTGCGGTCGATCATCTGGAGGAAGGGGAAGCCTTCCATGCGCCCGAAGCTG
>CAZMDT010000220.1:0-5536 GCA_964564965.1 uncultured Planctomycetaceae bacterium
CCAGGGCTTCCTGCCGGCGGGGCTGGTTGACGCGATTGAGGGCTTCAGCACGCAGATGCACTTCGACTCGATGAGCCGGGGCGTGCTGGAGCTGCGGGACCTGGCGTACTTCGTCGCCCTGATCATCGGCTGGACGGCCGCCTGCACCCTCCTGTTGTGCGAAAGGAAGGGCGCCTGATGAACAGAACACTCCGCGTCGTCGTCGCCGTCGTGTGCGTCCTGGTCATCGCGTTTTCGGCGATCACGGTGTGCCAGCACCTCGGTCGGTCGGCGCGGGCGGACCTGACCGAGGGCCACCTGTACACGCTGTCGCCGGGCACGCTGTCGGTGCTCGCCCGGATCGGCCAGCCGGTGCGCCTGAAGCTGTATTTCTCCGAGACGACCGCCCTGAAGCTTCCGGACTCGGCGGTGGGCCCCCTCTACGAGTACTACGTCTACCTCCGCAACCTGCTCAAGGAGTACGAGCGGGCGGCCGGCGGGAAGCTCATCCTGGAGATCATCGACCCGCGCCCCTACTCGGAGCAGGAGGAGGAGGCCGAGCGCAACGGCATCCGCGCCTACCGCATCCGCGTTTCCGAGGAGGACGAGGAGGGAGAGAGCTTCTTCTTCGGCCTGGCCGTGGTGTCGGAATACGGGCTGTCGCGGGCGATTCCCTACCTGGACCGCGACCGCCAGAAGGTCGTGGAATACGACGTGACGAGCCTGGTGGACGGCGTGATCACCCGTCACAAGCGGCGGATCGGCGTGCTCAGCCCGCTGGCGCTGTTCGCCGAGGAGGGCCTGTCGGAGTACATGCGTCAGATCCGCCAGATGCAGGGCGCGGAGGCCGGCTGGCACATCATCGACGAGCTGAAGGATCGCTACGACGTCGTCGCCATCGACCCCAACACCGACAAGATCGAGGACGTGGACCTGCTCATGCTCGTCCATCCGAAGGACCTCACCGAGCAGACGCGCTTCGCCATCGACCAGTTCGTCCTCGAGGGCAAGCCGGTTCTGGCGTTCGTCGATCCGTTCTGCTTCGGCGACCCGCCCCCGCCTCGTCCGCCGCAGATGCAGATGATGCCCCCGCCGCCTCATGACCGCGGCTCCAATCCCGAGAAGCTCCTTCGGTCGTGGGGGCTGACGATGGCCGACAAGACGTACGTCGCCGACGAGGAGCTGGGCCTGCCGTGGGCCTTTCCGCCGGACGGCCGGCCGGGGCGGTTCGTCACCTTCCTCGAGCTGGAGAAGGACGCCATCAGTTCCGCCTCGCCCATCACGGCCTCGCTTCAGAAGGTGCGGATGCTCTACGCCGGGAGCCTTCGCGAGACCGGGGCCCGGGGCCTGACGTACGTGCCCCTGCTCCAGACGACGGACAAGGCCAACGTCCTGGCGGACGACCCCAACGCCGGGCCGTTCGAGCCCCAGCTTCCGCAGCGCTCCCCGGAGGAGGTCTACAAGAAGTTCACCCCGGGCGCCTCGAAGCTCACGATGGGCTACATGGTCAGCGGCACGTTCGCCTCGGCGTTCCCGGACGGTATTGAGCCCCGGCGCGAGGACGAGGGCCGCCCCGACGAGGATGAGTTCGACGAGGATGAGTTCGACGAGGACGCCTCCGGTGAGGCGCCGGCGACGCGATCGACCACGGGGCCGGCGACCCGGGCCGCCACGCAGCCGGCGCGGCGGACGGGGCTGAAGCGCTCGAAGGGCACCTCGACCGTGGTGGTCTTTGCCGACGTGGACATGATCTGGAACCGCGTGGCGTACGACACCCGGTACGGCTACCCGGAGCCGATCGCCAACAACGTCCAGTTGGTGATCAACGCGGTGGACATGCTCAGCGGCTCGAAGGACCTGCTGCAGATTCGCCGGCAGGAGGGGTTCGCCCGCCCGTTCGAGAAGATCGACGCGATCGAGCGCGAGGCCCGCGAGAAAGACGCCACCGAGGAGAAGCGCATCGACGAGGACATCGCACGCTTCAACACCCGCCTCGAGCAGATCGCCCAAAGCTACACCGGCGACAACGTCCAGCAGATCACCGAGTCGATCCTCAAGGAGCGCGAGGACCTCCGCGAGAAGGCCCGCCAGGCCGAGGCCCAGAAGCGCCTCATCCGGCGCCGCCGCCGCGAGAGGATCGAGGCCGTCGGCCGAGAGCTGCGCAACTGGAACATGGCCGCCGCACCGGCCGCCGTCCTCGCCGTCGCCGTGGCGCTGGCGGTCTACCGGGGCGTCCGGCGGCGGCGGTTCGTGCGGCGGGTCCGCGGCGCCTGAGCCAGGCGGGCGGCGCCCGGCGGCGCCGTTCGGAGTGAGGACATGAGGAACACCACGCTGATCGTGCTGATCGTGCTGGCGGCAGGCATGCTGACCTGGGCGGTGCTCCAGAGCTACTACGCCCGGCAGGAGCCCGCACCGCCCGTCCAGACGAACCTGCTCCAGGGCCTGAGCATCTCCGGGCTCCGCCGCATCGTCCTCAAGCAGGGCGGCGAGACGCTCACGCTCGACCGCACGGAGCAGGGCGGCTTCACCGTGGCCGACAAGGACGGCTACCCGGCGGCGCCCGCGAAGGTCTTCGACCTGGTGACGAAGTGCACGGACATCCGCACGGCCGAGCTGGCCACCCGTAGCGCCGAGCACCATAAAGACCTGGAGGTCACCGAGGAGGCCGCCCGGACAGTCGTGAAGTTCTTCGGCGCCGATGACAAGCTCATCACGGGGCTGGCGATCGGGAAGGACGCGCCCGGCGGCAAGTACGTCCGGCTGCTGACGGCCGACGAGGTGTACGTGGCGACCGACGTGCCGACGCTCGAGACCGCGCCGCTGAAGTACGTGGACAAGGTGCTGCTGGACATCAAGCAGGAGGACATCGAGAGGATCACGGTTGAAGGGCCTGACGGGGCGTTCTCGCTGAAGCTCCAGGCCGAGGCGCCAAAGGTCAGCCTGGTGGAGGAGGTCCCGGCGGGCAAGAAGCTGAGGACCTACGACGCCGAGTGGATCGCCCGGCGTCTGGAGGATCTCGAGTTCGACGACGTGAAGCAGGCGGGCGAGGTGTTCAGCTTCGCGAAGGCCAGCCATCGGATCGTGTGCCGGCTGAAGGACAAGCGGGTTCCGCAAGACGGACGACGGCCAGTGGTACGTCGTCTGCACGGCGGAGTATCACGGGACGCTGCCGACGGTGATGCACGCGGCGGAGCCGGAGGACTCGCTGAAGCAGAAGGACGCGGCCCTGAAGGCGGCGGAGGAAGCGGAGGCGTTCGTGCAGCAGCACGCCGGCTGGGCCTACGAGATTCCCGCCTACAAGGCGGAGGACATGGCCAAGGGCCTCAATGACCTGCTGGAGAAGGCGGAGGAGCCGGCGACCACGCAGCCGGCGACGCGGCCCGCGACCCAGCCGGCGACCACGCAGCCGGCGACCACGCAGCCCACGACCCAGCCGGGGGGCTGATCCAGCATCCACGGGATGCCCCCAAACGAAAGCGGGCGGACCCCGAGAGGCCCGCCCGTCACGTCATCTGTCAGAGCACGCTACGCGATACGCCGCCGCAGGCGTGCCGCCACGCCGCCGAGCGCCAGCAGCAGCAGCGCCATGGTCGCCGGCTCGGGGACCGGGGTGCACCTGATGATGAGGTTGTCGGCCCGGCCTTCGAAGTTCCAGCCGCTGCCGCCGACCCGGATGCGGTCGATCGTGGCGAGCTGGGGCAGTTCGTTGAAGAGGTTGAAGGTCGTGGCGACCCACACGTTCTGCGGCACGACCATGTCGTTGTAGAAGGCGATCAGCCCTTGGCCGGGATCATTGGCGGGGCTGCCGCCGAGGTCGCCCGGCGGGTTCAGGTACCACCCGTAACGCCAGATCTGGCTGCCGCCGCCCTGCTTGGTGTATTCGATCTCCAGGACCACCGGCCACTCGAAGGCGGGCACGGCCCATCCGCCAGCCGGGAGGTTGTGGGCGATGACCTTCGTGTCGATCTGGAGCGAAAGCGACGCGCACAGGGACGCGTCGATGCTCACGTTCTGCTGAACCGCCGTCCAGTCGCCGGAGCTGGCGCCCTGCTGGCCTTCCTGGCGGGTACACTGAAGCGCGTTGGTGCCCGCCGCCGACGGGCCGTTATCCGCGACGACCGTGATCACCGAGGTCTCCGGCGCGGGGCCCCCGCCGGGCACGAAGCCCGTGAACGTCTCCACTCGCGTCCAGTTGCTGGGGACGTTGTCGGCACCCAGGTCGACGCCGGGCGGATTGGGGGCCATGGCCGTCCAGCCGCCCTCGAAGTCCCAGTTCACCAGCCCTGCCGCCTGGGCACCGCCCGCCAGGCCGCCCAGCACGCACAGCGCCGCGCCCGCCAGGAGCGCACAGCAATTGCCGACCGCCCGCGTCTCATGTGACACGTTCATCCTGCGACTCCTTTTCCGCTGGAAAGAATTGGACGGCTGCGCCGTCGTCCTTTTCGTAGATATACACACCCCCGCAGTCTCCATGGGGCAAATGCTCTGCCAATGAAGCCGCGACCGGACGAGTGACCGGGCATCGTTTTGCATCGTCCTTTTGTCTGGACGCTTACGATGCACAGGCACCCAGGATTTCCCCGTCTCGCCTTGGGGCGTCTCGGCGGATGTGTGGCCCCTGGTCAACGCGAAGCCACCCCCGTGTTGCGTGAGGGAAACGCCCGGGGAGGCCGGGCTCCCCCGGCTGTCCCTCTCGGCGCGGGCCTGCATGACCCGGGCGACGCTGCCGGTCGGCTCAGCCGGCCTCTTTGGCCAGCTCGAAATCGACGCTGTACGCCTCGCCGTCGAACTCCGTATTCACGCGGAAGCCGGAGTTGTGGAAGATGGCGAGCATGGGCTTGTTCCGCGGCAGGACCTTCGCATAGAAGCGCTGCACGCCGCGCTGGCGGGCGATCTGGGCGAGATACGCCATCAGCAGCGTGCCCATGCCCTTGTCCTGCCACTCGTCCTGGACGATGAACGCCACTTCCGCCGCCTGCGTCTTGGGGTCGAGGAAGTACTGGGCGATGGCGACGATCTCCTCCTCGCCGGCCGGGCCCGGCACCACCCCCACGATCGCCAGGTCGCTGCGGTAGTCGATGTTCGTCAGCTTCTGCACGTCGCGGTGGGGGAACGCCACCGTGCTGGTGAAGAACCGCGTGCGGACGGAGCCGGCGCTGAGCGAGTAGAGCATGTCGGAGAGGGCGTCCTCATCGGTGGGCTTGACGGGGCGGAAGAAGATCTCGGTTCCGTCGCGCAGCGTCTCGTGGCGCTCCAGTTCCTCCGGGTAGCGGACCTGCTCCCACGCCAGCTCGATCTGGTCGGCCGGCACGTAGTTCTGCTCCTTCGCCGCCTGGATCAGGTCGTTGCGGAACTTCGGGTGCGCGATGTTGATCAGCGACAGCGCCCGTTCGCGGATGCTCTTGCCGTGCAGGTACGCCGTGCCGAACTCCGTGACCACGTAGTGCACGTCGCCGCGCGTGGTCACCACGCCGGCGCCCTCGGTGAGGTGGGAGACGATGCGGCTGACGGTGCCGTCGCGGGCGGTGGAGGGCATGGCGATGATCGCCTTGCCGCC
>CAZMDT010000221.1:0-5528 GCA_964564965.1 uncultured Planctomycetaceae bacterium
CTATGACAGGTTGGCGGAGCATCGCATCGTGGTCCGCCGCGCGAAGCCCGGCGAGGTGATGGTCAGCATCGACGAGACCACCTGCCACCTCGACGAGCAGATGCTCGTCATCGCCGACGCCGAGCGGCCGGTGGCCATCGCCGGCGTGATGGGCGGGCTCAGCACGGAGGTCACCGAGTCGACGACGAACGTGCTGATCGAGTCGGCGCAGTTCGACCCGCTGACCACGCGGCGGACGTCGCGGAAGCTCGGCATCCTCTCGGAGGCGAACTACCGCTTCGAGCGCGGCGTCGACCCGGTCCGCCTCGATGAGGCCTCGCTGCGGGCCTGCCGGATGATCGTCGATCTCGCCGGCGGGACGCTCGCCGAGGGCGTCGTCGACGTCTGGGCCGAGCCGTTCCAGCCGCCCCAGGTCGCCATGAGGCCGCAGCGCTGCAACGCCCTGCTCGGCATCGACGTGCCCGTCGACCGCCAGCTCGACACCCTCTCGCGGCTTGGGCTCGCCCCCCGCCTCGCCGACGGGCGCATCCTCTGCACGATCCCCTCCCACCGCGGCGACCTCCGCCGCGAGGCCGACCTCATCGAGGAGGTCGCCCGGCTGGTGGGCTACGACACGATCCCGATCGCCGACAAGGTCGTCCACGACGTCGTGCCCGAGGGCCGGGCCACGCGCGTCCGCAAGCTCATCGCGCGGGCGCTGTCGGCGGCCGGCTTCGACGAGGCCATGACCTTCAGCTTCGTCGACGACGACGAGGCGGCGCTGCTGGGGCACAAGCGGACGGTGCGGGTGGACGCGGCGGTCCGCAAGACCGCCAACGTGCTTCGCCCCACGCTGCTGCCGAGCCTGCTGCGGGCCTGCAAGGGCAACCAGGACGCCGGCAACGCCACGGTCAGTCTGTACGAGGTGGCGGCGGTGTTCCCGCCCGGGGGTGCGGGCGGCTTGCCGGCGGAGCACGTCGACCTGTCGCTCGTGACCACAGGCGAGGTGCGCGCCCTGCGCGGGGCGCTGGAGGCCGTGGTGGAAGCCGTCGCGCCCGCCGCGAGGCTCGAGATCCTCCCGGCCGACGTGGCGGGCATGGCCGCCGGCGGGGCGGGGCAGATCGTCATCGATGGCGAGGTCGCGGGCGCCCTCGGGCAGGTCGGGGCGGACGTGCTGCATCACTACGGGCTGGAGCACGGCGTCGCCGCCGCGGAGCTGCGCCTTGCGGCGCTTCTGGACCGGGCCGAGCTGACGCGCACGCACGCGCCGCTGCCGCGCTTCCCCGCGGTGCGGCGGGACCTGTCGGTGATCGTCGAGGAAGCCGTGGCGTGGCAGGAGCTTCAGGAGGCCATCGAAGCCGTCGAGCAGCCCCTGCGGGAATCGCTCGATTACGTCACGACCTATCGCGGCCGGCAGGCGGGCGAGGGGCGCAAGAGCGTCACCCTCACGCTGGTCTACCGCAGCCCGGAGGGCACGCTTCGCGGGCCGGAGGTGGACGAGCAGGTGGAGGCCGTCAGCGCCGCCCTGCGAGACAAGTTCAACGCGGACTTCCGCGCGTGAATGTCGCCGCACGGGGGGCAGGTAGGCTCAAGAGTTCGGCCGCCACGTCCGATAGAAAGCATGGTACAATAGCGCGAAGAAAATGCCTCTACCGTGTACGGTAGAATGCCCATGAGAGAAGAACCGACAAGCCCATTATAGGGAAGCGAATCCGCGGTCGCCGAGGCGGCCCGTAAGCTGCCCACCTAACGGTAATGGGTTCTTCCTCCATGGACACTTCACCGGCACAGCGTGGAGGCTTTTCTTTTGCGCGGGGCGCGTCGCGCGGGCGGGGAGGGGTGTCCCCGGCCGGCCGGATTTAGCCGAATCCTCGCGCCGCCCCGATGCCACGTTCACGCCAAGGCTCTATGCTCCCTCTGGGCGGCGGCTGCACGGGCACGGATGGCACGCTTCCAGGCCGCCGGGCCGGGCTCTGCGGCGCCCCACCGGGGCGCTGCCCCCAGGCTCAATTCCACCCGCAAAGTTAATTGACAGTTGCCACGCCACCCCCAAAGCGTACAATGATGGCGGTGCGATGGGCACCGCGCCAAGGCTCGGCAGGGAATGCCGCGGCTGGGAAGCCCGTACGGAGACTACGTTCGAGATGAAGGTCGGGATACGCATCACGCGCACACAGCGGGGCGAGTACTTGGTGGCCTGCTCCTTTCTGCCCGGCTGCATTGCGCACGGCCGAAGCGCGCAGGAAGCCAAGCGCCGGTTTGCCAGCGCGGCCCAGGGCTACGTGGCCGCGATGAGCAACTTCGTTCCGGAGCAGGTGGATGTGTATCAGGTAGCGTCCTGACAGCGCGTCGGCGCTTGGGGACCGCGGGGCGCCCGACAGGGCATGTCTGCCCCCGCGGCCCGCGTGCGCCGGCCTTTCGGCATCCCCATTCTGCCGCAACCGTCCCTGCTCCATTCGTCGCCGCGGGTGTGTGGCCTAGGCCGTCAGGCCCAGCACGCGGCGCACCTCGTCGATCGTCGTCTCACCCGCCGCCGCCCGGCGCACCCCGTCGGCCGCCATCGTCGTCATGCCCTCGCGCACGGCCTGGTCACGCAGCGCCTCCGCGTCGGCGCCTTCCCTGAGCAGCTCCTTGATCGCCGGGGTGACCTCGAGCGTCTCGACGATGGGCGTCCGGCCCCGATACCCGGTGCCGTGGCAGGCGTCGCACCCGGTGGCGCGGCGCGTCTCCCGCGGCGGTGACGGCGGCGAGAGCCCCGCGCCTCGGGCGATTCGCTCGGCCAGCGCCGTCTGCTCGCCCGTCCACGCCGCCGGCTTGGCGCAATCCGGGCAGAGCTTGCGGACCAGCCGCTGCGACAGGACCAGCCGCGTCGCGTCGCCGATGACAAAGGGGGCCGCGCCCATCTCGACCATCCGGACGAGCGCCCCCGCGGCCGTGTCGGTATGCAGCGTCGTCAGCACCACGTGGCCGGTGAGCGAGGCCTGGAGGCACAGGTTCAGCAGCTCCGGGTTGCGGGCCTCGCCCAGCATGATGACGTTGACGGCGCTGCGGAGACACGCCACCATCGCGCGGGCGAAGTCCAGCCCCGCGTCCGGGCGGATGCCGACCTGGATCACCCCGTCGAGGACGAACTCCACGGGGTCCTCCACGCTGATGATCTTGCGGCCGGGGCCGGCGAGTTCGTTGAGGCAGGAATAGATCATCGTCGTCTTTCCCGACCCCGCGGCGCCGGCCACCACGACCAGCCCGTAACGGCCGGCGATGGCGTGGCGGAGGCGGGCGAGGTCTGCCTCGGCGAACCCAAGTGAATCGAGCCCGAGCCGCACCGCCTCGCGCACGAGCAGCCGCAGAGTCACCGATTCGCCGAACATGGCCGGCAGGAAGTTGACGCGGACGTCGAGCCGCCGGGCGTCGTTATCCTCGATGAGGATTCGCCCGTCCTGTGGGCGGCGCGTTTCACGAACGTCACACGCGGCCAGGCGCTTGAGCTGCTCGACGACGGCCGGCAGCAGGCGGATGTCGAACGTGCCCATCGGGTGAAGCACGCCGTCGACGCGGCAGCGCAGGCGGGCGTCGTGCTGGTACGGCTCAACGTGGACGTCGCTGGCGGACATCGCCCGCCCAAGGGCGAAGATCAGCCGGCAGACACGCTGGACGGGCGTCTCGTCGGGCTTTTCGGCGGGGGGCTCTCCCGCCCGGCGAAGCCGCGCCGCCAGGTCCGCCGTCAGCGGGCCGATGTCCGCACGAAGCTCCACGCGCGGCTCCTCCCCGCGAAGGAACCGCTCGATGTCTCCCCGCTCGAACCGCCACTGCCGCCCGACCTTCATCCCCTTGATCTTGCCCTCGCGGAGCCACCGGTAAAACGTCGGCCGCGTCGTCTTCAGCAGCCCGATGGCCTGCTTCATGTCGAGCAGCTCGGGCTCGGCCCCGGCCGTCGACTGGTTGGGGGACGTGCTCTTCGCGGGCTTGCTGTTTCGTGTGCGATTGGCCATAGTGGGTCTCCTTAAGCGGGCCGTCTGTATGTATTATTGTATAGCAGAAGCGCTATGATACGGCAAGTGGATTAACCGCCAGGATGCAGAATTATTTATCATGATGTATGCGATATCTTATGATAGACGTCCATCGCTGACGGCGCACCGGCCCTCGCGGCCGGGGCGTCGCTGGTTGTCGTCGATGGCGGCCGCCTTTGTCATCGGCGGGAATGGCGCAGGCGGGTGGCCGCGGGGACGCCGTGCTGTGCGAACACGGCGCCCACCTGGCGTGAGCGGGGCCCTCTTCCACGCAACGCCGGGCACCGCGGGGGCGCAACGTGGGCTCGTGGACACGTCGGGGTTGCGGGAACCCTTCGTGCATCTCGCGCGTCAGACCCAGTGAACTTGGGCATCCGCCGAGCGGATGGAAGGAGCTTGCCATGAGAAGCCGACTGTTCGTCATCGCCGTCGCGGCGTGCCTGGCCGGCAGCGCCGCCGTCGCGTCGGCCCGCATCAAGCTGGCCGCCCTGCCCGAACGCGAGCGGGTGGAAATCCAGCTCGACAACGGCAATTACACCCTCGTCGAGGAGGAGCGGATCGTCCCGCTCCTGAAGTCCGGCGCCCTGAACAACATGATCGACTTCAGTTGGTCCAACACGGCGATCGACAAGAATTCGATCCTCTTCCGCCCGGTGGCCGTGCGCGAGGGCGACTAGTTCCGCCCGGTCAAGCTCGTCAAGCTGCCCGACGGCACGGAAGTGCCCGAGGTCAACGTCATCAACGTGGCCTACCCGCCCAACGAGAACGCGCTGGTGTGGGAGGTCTACTCGGCCAACGCCTGCGCGTGCAAGGTGCGGGTGAGCTACCTGCTCGCCAACCTCACGCGGACGTTCGAGTACCGCGCCCTGGCCGACAAGGACGAGAAGGTCCTCACGCTGCGGAAGTACATGGTGCTGCACAACTACAGCGGCGAGGACTTCCTCGGGGCCGGCGTCTGGGCGGGATTCGGGCCCAAGTTCGTCAAGGAGATCAGCCAGCAGGACAACCTGAAGCTGCTGCTCCACAAGTTCGCCGAGGTGCCCATCGACAAGACCTTCACCTTCGACTGGTACACGTACGGGTCGCTGAACCCCGACAAGCCGCTGGCCAGCAAGGTGCTCATGCACTACAAGCTGACCAACGACGAGAAGCACAAGATGGGGCTGTTCCCCCTCCAGCCGGGCAAGGCCCGCATCTTCATCGACGACGGGCACGGCGGCGAGGCGTTCCTCGGCGAGGACTGGGCATCGCTGACGCCGCTGGACGACACGATGAAGCTCTACCTCGGCGAGTCACGCGACATCGTATGCACGCGGATCATCGAGTCCAACCAGCGTCACGCCGTCCGCGGAAACCTGTGCAACCAGGAAATCGTCATCAAGTACGAGATCGAGAACTTCAAGGACAAGCCGGCCACGCTGCGGATGGTCGAGCAGCTCAACCGGCTTGGCAGACAGTACTTCGGCGACACCCACGGCGACGTGGAATGGGAGCGCATGGCCAAGACGAGCCAGGAGATCCGCTTTGACTACGAAC
>CAZMDT010000222.1:0-5525 GCA_964564965.1 uncultured Planctomycetaceae bacterium
GGTGGCCTCGTCGAGGATGAGGATGCGCGGGTTGTTGAGGATGGCGCGGGCGATGCTGATCCGCTGGCGCTCCCCGCCGGAGAGCGTCTGCCCGCGCTCGCCGACGAGCGTGTCGTACCCGTCGGGGAAGCCGACGATGAAGTCATGGGCGTTGGCGCCCCGGGCGGACTCGATGATCTGCTCCAGCGAGGCGTCCGGGTTGCCGTAGGCGATGTTCTCGGCGACCGTGCCATGGAACAGGAACGGCTCCTGCAGCACCACCCCGATCCGACGGCGCAGGCTCTCCAGGTCGTAATCGCGCACGTCGACGCCGTCGATGAGGATCGCCCCCTCCATCACGTCGTAGAAGCGGCAGATGAGGTTGACCATCGTGGTCTTGCCGCCGCCCGAGGGGCCCGCCAGGCCCACCATCTCCCCCGGGGCGACCGCCAGGTTGACGTCCCGCAGCACGCGGCGGACGCCGTCGTAGCTGAAGCTGACGTTCCGCAGCTCGATCCGGCCGCGGAGCTTGTCAGCCGGCGTGGCGCCCGTCTTCGTGAAGATCGCCGGCTCCGTGTCGAGCACCTCGAAGATCCGCTGCGCGCTGGTGGCGGCGCGGTTGAACATGCGGTCCATGTGGGCGATCATGTGGATCGGGCGGTAGAACATGCCCATGTACGCGATGAACGCCATCAGCGTTCCGACGGTCATCACCGTCTCGCCCGGGGGGGGCGGGTTGCGGAAGTGCTCTATCACCCACCAGCCTCCCAGCAGCCAGATGATGATCGTCCCCAGCTGCGTGCAGAACATCATGATCGGCCCGAAGACCGTCCACGTGCCGATCATGTTCATCTCTTCGCGGTAGACGGCGTAGTTCTCCTTGCCGAACCGCCGGACTTCGCGTTTCTCCTGACTGAAGGCCTTGATGACGCGGACGCCGGGCAGCGCGTCGGCGACGACGGCGGTCAGCTCGCCCCACCGGTAGTGCAGCCGGCGGAAGAAGTTGTGCAGCCGCTGATGGAAGAAGACGGTCAGCGCGATCATCACGGGGATGGGGATCAGCGTGAAGCACGCCAGCCGCCAGTTCAGCATGAACAGCGCCACCCCCACCCCGCCGATGGTCAGGAGCGACACCGACACCTCGACCAGCGTGAAGGCCACGAAGTCCCACAGGCGGTCGGAGTCGTTGGTGACGCGCGTGACGAGGTTGCCCGTCTGGCGCCGCGAGAAGAAGCTGAGGCTCAGCTTGTGGAGGTGCTCGTAGGCGGTGTCGCGGATGCTGCGGGCCACGCGCGACCCCAGCCCGGCCATCAGGCGCGACTGCAGCCCGCGTCCGGCCGAGGTGAACAGGACCAGCGCCGACAGCAGCCCCACGTACAGCACGAACAGCGGCCAGTCGGGCGTCACGCCCGGGCGCGCCCCCAGGCCGCGGTCCACCATCGGGCGCGTCAGGGCGGGGATGACGAGCGAGGCCAGCGTGAGGATGATGGCGGTGAGGGCGCCCGTGATCGCGCGCCACCTGTACGGCTTGACGAAGT
Source organism: uncultured Planctomycetaceae bacterium (assembly GCA_964564965.1). Lineage (GTDB taxonomy): Bacteria > Planctomycetota > Phycisphaerae > SM23-33 > SM23-33 > CAZMDT01. Next base: position 1,518 of record CAZMDT010000222.1, read on the forward strand.
GCAGCAGGCGGAACAGGATCTTCCGCCGGCTCATGCAGGCGGGGCAGAACTCGCTCCACGGCGGGATCACCCGCCCGCACGTCTCGCAGCGGAGCTTCTTCTCGCTCTCGTGCTTCGGCTCCTCCGGCGGCTCGCCCTCCTCCTCGGCCCCCTCGATCTGCCGCTCGAGCTGCCGCTGAAGCCGCGCCATCGGCTTGGCGTAGCGCAGCGTGAAGCGGTACTCCGCCACGATCCGCCCCGCCGCCAGCAGCCGAAGCGCGTTCACCCCCAGCCCCTCGATGATCCTCGCCTCCTCCAGGTCCGCCACCTTGTGCCAGTCGGACTGCCAGGTGCCGTTCTGGCGGAGGAAGCAGCCGAGCCGGCCGGGGGTGAGGATAAGGTGGGCCTCGCGATACCGGCCGTCGTCGTCGAGGTCGGAGGCGGCCTCCGCGCGCACGTCGTCGAGGGGCGCCGCCGCCTGAATCGCCTGCCGCAGCTCGTTGGGCAAGTGGTCGACGGGCCTCTCCTGGTTGTTCGTGTTGGGCTCCATGGCAGCCGCGGTGCTTAGCGCGGGAATAGACCGGGCATTATAACGCCCCCGTCCGCCGGAGGGAACCCACCGGCTCAGTCCCGGCGGGCCGGGGGGCGCGATGCGCCCTCCGGCGGCTCACGCGTCGTCGGCGCCGGCGCCGGCTCCACGTAGCAGACGACCTTCTGGTCGAGGACGTTGGCGTTGATGCGCACCGGGCGCCCCTGGCCGAGGTCGTCGGCGTCGACGACGCGCACGGCGTCGGCCCAGGCGGCGGCCTCGGGCAGCAGGTCCAGCAGCCGGTTCGGGCAGGCCTCCAGCAGCGACAGGTTCAGCACGTTCCCCTCGCGGTCGGGGAACAGGGCGAAGTAGAGAATGTCCAGCTCCACGAGCTGGCTGAAGAAGTGCGTGCCCATCGACACGTCGGGGGTGACGTTGTCCCGCATCGCCACGATCTCGCACATGATCGACACCGTGCTGATGTCGGCGAACTGCACCGGCACGCCCAGCGACGGCGTGGTGGTGCCCCAGCGCCCGGGCCCCAGCAGCATGTACGTCCGGCCGGCGGCGTCCTCGTCGCGGTGCGTCAGCCGCCCGATCAGCCGGGCGATCGCATAGCGGTCCGCAATCGGCAGCTCCCCGTACGCGCGCGGCACGATGTAGATGATGCGGTCCACCTCGCTGAGCCGGCTGCGCCCGAGCACGGCGCCCCGCGCCGACAGCAGCGTGTCGGCGGCGGCGAGGCACTTCGGCGGCTCGACGATCTGCCCGCCCTCGCGGATCTGGAGCGGCCGGCACTGAAGCATGTTGATCTTGTACCCCGCCCCGAGGAAGTTCATGGTGAACTCGATGTCCACGGGGTAGTCGTAGGCGGCCTGGAGCGTGGCCAGCATTTCCCGCATGTCCGCCACGAAGGGGGTGTTGGCGAACAGGTTGTCGAAGGTGAGCACGAGCGAGCTGGCGATCTCGCGGCCCGCCTCCGCGGCCCGGCGCTCCATCTGGCGGTCGTGCGTGGCGAAGACCTCCACCGGGAGGTTGGGGCTCTGCTCGACGACCCGGATGAACCGGTCGGAGACGAGCTGGTTGGCCTCGAGGTCCAGCACGTCCACCTTGCGCTGGGAGTATTGGCGGATCTTGTCGAAGTTCGCCTCCGGGCGGAGGTCGGGGGCGTTCAGCGCCACCAGGCGCGTGTAGTCGTCGTCGCTGGGGTCCACCGCCCGGGTCCCCAGCCCGAACGCCAGCCGGAGCACCCCGGCCTTCGGGTCGATCTCCCGGCTCCACACGTAGGGGTTGAACGAGAACCCCACCCCCGCCACCTGCGGGTAGTAGAGCTTGTCGCCGTACATCGCCCCGGAGACGCGCTGCACCAGCAGGGCCATCTGCTCGTCGCGGTCGAGCAGGCCGCGTTCGGCACGGTAGCGCAGCGCCTGCTCGCTCATGCTGCTGGCGTAGATGGTGCGGACGGCGGAGATGAAATCCTCCAGGCGCTGGTGGCGCGGGCCCTGGTTGGCGCAGAAGACGCTCTCGTACTTGCCCGCGAAGGCGTTGCCGAAGTTGTCCTCCAGCAGGCTGGAGGAGCGGACGATGATCGGCGACTGCCCGAAGTAGTCGAGCATGTCCTCGAACCGCCGGTGGATGTAGTCGGGGAACGTGCCGCTGAGCATCCGCTGGCGGGCCTGCTCGGCCCCCTCGAGGAACGTGGCACGGTCCTTCTGCCGCGCCCGCGTCCACCACAGCCCGTTCATCACCAGGAACGTGTAGAACACGTCGGAGCCGATGTAGAACGAGTCGTGGTGCTCCAGCACCTCCGCCCACCGCGGATCGGCCTGGCGAAGGATCGCCCGGGCCAGCAGCATGCCGACGGACTTGCCGCCAATGAGCCCGGTGCCGACCATGCGCCGCCCGATGCCGAGCAGGTCGCGGAGCGTCAGGTAGCGATCGGCCAGTCGCAGCACGCGCTCATCGCGCGACACCGCCATCCGCAGGAGCTGGTGCTTCAGGGCATCGGCCTGTTGGGGGTCGGCGTGGCCGGCTTCGAGATCGCCCAGGAGCTGCTCGGCCTCGAAGAAGGTGCGGCGCCACAGGCCCGTGGGGACGCTGGCGGTTTCCTCCCGCAGCCAGGGGTTCGGCGTGAGGATTTCGGAGATCGTGGCGCTTTCGGCGATGCGGCGGAAGTCCGAATCCTCCCACACGTGCAGCATGTGCATGGTCCGCGAGTGGCGCGCCTGCACCTTCCACGGGTGCACGTAGAGCTTGTCCTTGTGCCGGTAGACGTCGAGCAGCACCTGGGCGGTGTCGGCGATGGCCGAGGTGGTGTGGGCGGCGTGCGCGTGCCGCAGGATCGCGAAGTACGCCAGCGCGTGCACGTCGTACACGTACGGGCACGTGAGCATGAAGAAGTTGGCCAGCATCTGGTCGCTGTACCAGTCGGCGGCCAGGTCGCTGAGGCAGTCGAAGATGTAGAACGCCCGCGGGCCGTTCGCCTCCACCACCTTGTGAATCTCCCCCAGGAACGCCTCGAAGCCGGTGGCCGGGTCCAGCGGGTGCACCTGCACGCCGTTGCCCGCCTCGATCAGCGGCGGGTGGTTCGCGAAGCGGAAGTAGACGCAAGGCCGCCCCAGCCGCGACGCCGCCCGCGCGTACGGCACCAGGAACGGGCGGTAGTCGTCCATCGACTCCACGTGCCACACCAGGTTGTCGCCCGGGATCAGTCCCTTCAGCACCCGGTCCAGCCCGGGCAGCCCCGTGCTCAGGCTGGGGTCGATCTGTGTCATGGCCGGTGCCTTTCCTTCGGTGACGGGCCCCGCCCCCGCCGGTCGATGTCGGCCTTGCGGAACACGCCGCGCCTCCCATAGCATAACAGAACACGCGCCGCGGTGCGCCGCCGCGCGGTGCCGCGCCCGGAGGCGCCCGGCGCCCCCCGGGCGGGCCGAAACGCCCCGTCCCGGCGGGCGAAACACGGCCATAAGCGACCGTCGAGCAGCCTATTAGTGTTTCTAATGTGAAGACCGCTTGGTATCAGATATATTCTTTGTTCCTTCGTGAGGCCGCGGGCGGACGGCCGCTTCGGCAGCGGCCACCTCGGCAGCGTTTCTGAAAAGGGAAAAGGAAAAACACCATGGCAGCCATCGCATTCGTCGAGAACACCCTGGGAATGGTGAAGGCCCGGAACCCGGGCGAGATCGAGTTCCACCAGGCCGTCCGCGAGGTCGTCGAGTCCGTCGCCGTCGTCATCGACAAGCGCCCGGAGCTCGCCAAGGCCAAGATCATGGAGCGGATCGTCGAGCCGGAGCGCCAGATCATCTTCCGCGTGCCGTGGGTGGACGACAAAGGTGAGGTGCACGTGAACCGCGGCTTCCGCGTGGAGTTCAACAGCGCGATCGGCCCCTACAAGGGCGGGCTGCGGTTTCACCCGTCGGTGTACCTGGGGATCATCAAGTTCCTGGGCTTCGAGCAGATCTTCAAGAACGCCCTGACCACCACCCCGATCGGCGGGGGCA